>DXZV01000129.1 GCA_019419485.1 Collinsella sp. | reverse complement strand
TCAAGGACCTGATCCAACCCGCGCTCGACGGCAAGGGTGACCAGCCCATCGCCGGCTTTTTGCGCGACGCCACCTTTGTGCCCGACACCAAGGACATCCTGCCGCTACTGTCCGAGATGCAGACCTCGCACGACCAGATCGTGGTGGTCGTGGACGAGTACGGCGGCACGGCCGGCATTATCACCATCGAGGATATCGTCGAGGAGATCGTCGGCGAGATCGAGGACGAGTTCGACCCCGACAACAAGTATCTCACGCGCCTTTCGCGCCGCGAGTGGCTCGTTGATGGGCGTTTTTCGTGCGATGACGCGATTGAGCTTGGTTGGCCGCTCGAGGAAAGCGATGATTATGAGACCATCGCCGGCTGGATTTTGGAGCTTTGCGACTCGGTGCCCGACATCGGAGAGGTGTTTGAGGTCGCGGGGTACAAGTTTAAAGTTCAGTCGATGCGTGGCCAGCGCATCTCGCTCATTCGCGTGATCGCTCCGGCCGAAACCGATAAGAAGGATTCCGAGTCTTCGGCAGAGAAGCCGGCGGCGTCGGGTGCGGGCTCTGTGGATCCGCACGATGGCGACGAGTAGGGCAAGGAAGAGTAGGGGAGAGTTATGGCAGGCCTGTTCAACATCCTTAAGGTCACCGTCAGCGAGGACAAGATCTGCGCGCATGTGCTGGTGAACCCCGGCATGCCGCTCATGACCTCGGAGGATATCGAGGCCACGGCGCGCGTGTATTACCTGGTGCCGGCGATTGCCAAGCACCTGTGCCTGGGTGATTCCGGTCGCGAGTTCCAGGACTGCATGGGCCAGACCGAGCTCTGCCACCTGCTGGAGCACGTGACGGTTGAGCTCATGAACGAGACCGGTCTTGCCGGTAGCATCTCGTGCGGCCGCACGCGCGTAAGCGAGCACGACGAGCGCGTCTTTGAGGTTGAGCTTTCGTGCCCCGATGACGCGCTGGCCATTGGTGCGCTGTCGTCGGCCACCTTTATGATGGACTGGGCGTACCTGCACGCCGACCAGCCTGCCCCCGACGTGGAAGGCACGGTCGCGGGTCTGCGCAACCTGGTGTTGGGCATGCGCGCCGAGGCCGAGGGCAAGGATCCTCACGAGGCCGTCGCCGCTGCGAACGGCGAAGATGCTGCCGAGGACGAGGGCGCTGACGAGGGCGATGTGCCGGTCGACGCCGAGCTCGTTGCCGATGCGACCGCCGAGCCCGTTCCCGCCGAGCCCCAGGGCGTCCCCAACTTTGACGACGAGCCCCAGGTGGCGATTGATACCGAGGGCGCGGTTGCCGAGAACCACGAGGCCTCCGCTGCCGTCTTTGGCGGTGCTGCGACGGTTCCGGCAGGACCTGCGCATGAGGGCGGCCTGCCGCTCGTGGACGGCGCCGGCGAGGACCCGGGTGCCACGGTGGCCATGCCGGCTATGCCCCAGGAGTAGGCCTACGCGTTTATCACCATCACGTACCTGCGCCTTTGCCGTACGCAGATGAGCGGAGCGGCAAGTGATGCGCTGCGGGTATAATGGACAGCATTCAAACGGTGGGCACCGACGTGCCCGCAGGAGAGGAATGATCATGGGTAAGACTTTCAGCTTTGTCTCCGGCGCACTTTTTGGTGCCGCTGCCGGCGCTATTGTCGGCGTTGCTCTGGCCCCGCGCTCGGGCGCCGAGACCCGCGCCATGGCTGCCGATATCGCCAACGACGCCTGGGACAATATGCGCGACACCTACGAGCACAGCGCCGAGGAGGCCCGTGCTGCGGTGAATGACTTTGGCCCGATGGTCGACGCCAAGACCGACGACCTGCGCGCCAAGGTCGACCTGGCCCGCGAGCGCATGGACCAGCTGCGCGAGCAGCTCAACGACGCCATTTCGGGCGGCAACGTGACGCCTGCCGCCGACGTCGTGGTCGAGAACGCCGTCGAGGCTGATACCGAGGCTGCGGAGCCCTCGACCGAGGCATAATGCGCGCCGGGGATTTTGTCGGCGCCAAGATCTATCGCAAGCCTACTGAGGACAAGCGTACCAAAAAGGACGGCACACCGCGCAGCCCTAAAAAGCTCGGAAAGATTCACTTTCCGGTCTTTACCCCGGGCGGTACGCGCGTGGTCGGCTTTATGGTCCGCCAGTCCGATATCGCGGGTATGATCGAGCGTCCCGACCGATTCGTAGCGCTCGACGCCATTGGTGTCTACGAGGGCGCCATCGCGGTTGACGACGTCAAGGGCACCTACGATACCGCTGCGGCCAAGCGCCTCGACATCAACCTGGACGATTGCATCATCTGGGTCGGTATGGACGTGCGCACGGAATCGGGCGACGTCGTGGGCTATTGCTCGGACGTTGAGTTCAAGCCGCGCTCGGGCATCGTGCAGGCATTCTATGTGACCGCCGGTGCTGCTTCGAGTGTTTTGGTTGGTGACACGCAGGTGCCGCCGACGATGCTGCGCGGCTACGAGAACGGCGCGATGGTCGTCTCGGACGAGGTCAAGTCGCTCGGGTATTCGGGCGGTGCGGCTGCCAAGGCCGCCGAGGCCAGCGTCGTGGTGGGCGACAAGGTCAAAAAGGGCGCCAAGGTGCTCGACGACAAGGGATCGGTTGCCGTGGACAAGGGCAGTCGCGCACTGGGCAAGCAGCTCGGCAAGACGCGCGGCATGTTCAAGGCCTTTAAGGACGAATACCAAAAGGCGAGCGGAGGCTCGTCAAAAGCTACAAAATAGCGACGTACCAAATGATGGGAGGCAAGCCGGAGACCTGTTGCTCCGGCTTGCTGTGTTTATGGGGAGGGCACATGCGCCAAAACGGATCCAACTTAAACGAGCGTTCGGGTGCGCGTCCGACGGCGCGCCGCGATTTGGGGCAGCTGCCCAGCGGTCAGCGCAAGCGTCACCGTAAGCCCGGCGCGATGTACCTCAACCATAGCCGCGGGTTTAGCGACCGCAGTGCGCGCATCGGCAACAGCCGTACGCCCCGTCGTTCGTCTCGCCTGCCCTACGCGCTCATCGCCGTGGGTTGCGCGCTCGTGCTGTTTATCGCTGCCGTCGTGGGCTACGTCAACCGCAGTGTGGACGTGGAGCTCAACGGCCAGAAGACCGCGGTGCGTGTGGGCTCTACGCTGCAGAATCTCATCGACGACCAGGAGTTGACTGACACCTACGACGCAGGCGACCTGCTGGCCGTCGATGACAGCGTGCTCAAGCGCCATGGGGGCGAAAAGCTGTCGGTGAAGGTCGACGGCAAGCGCGTGAAGCAGGGCAAATGGGATAGCCGCGAACTCGAGGGCGGCGAGAAGGTGACGGTCAAGGATGGCCGTAACACTTACGAGAGCACGAGGTTCAGGCTACGGTTATCGAGCCCAAGCTCAAGGTCGAGGGCACGGGCGCTATCGAGTATGTGCAGACATGGGGTGTCCAGGGCCGATCCGAGGTGTGGGTTGGTGAGCAGTCAGGCAAGACGCAAGACCGCGGCGAGGTTGTGCCCGCCGCCGATTGCGTTGTTACGTGCGCCTGCGTGGCGCCCAAGGGCAACAAAAAGTACGTGGCACTGACGTTTGACGAGGGTCCGAGCGGCGCCACCAAACAGATCTTGCAGGTGCTCAAGGAAAAGGGCGTCACCGCGACGTTCTTCCTTTCGGGCGATGCGGCCGAGGCCTCGCCTGCCACGGCCAAGGCGATTGTCGACGCCGGGTGCGAGATCGGATCCAACAGCTACAGCGACGATTCGCTCAAGGGTCAGGACCGTGAGGCGGTACGCGAACAGATCACGAAAGGCACCGATGCGATTAAGTCGGCGACCGGCGTGAAGACGATGCTGCTGCGTGCTCCCTACGCTGCCTTTGACGAACAAAACTGGATTGATGCGATGGACCTGGTCTCCGCCGTGGTCTCGTGGAATATTGACTCGGGCGACTGGCTGCTCAACGGTGCCGACGAGCAGGTCTCGACGGTGCTCGATTCGGTGACGCCGGGCAATATCGTGCTGCTCACCGATAGAGACGAATGCGCCGAGCAGACACTCGAGGCGCTGCCGCAGATTATCGACGGCCTCATTGCCGACGGCTACAAGATCGTGACGCTCAGCGACCTGGTCAAGACGGACACGTCGTTGAGCAAAAAGCTCACCTCGCTGACGAAGGCCACCATGCCCAAGGACGCCGTGTTCCCCCAGCTTGCCGAGGACGACGACACCACAGAGTAGTCATTGGGTAGTCGTTTAAGAGCGTCCCCAATGGCTATGTCACGGATGCGTCAGCGTTTGGTATGCCTGCAATGTGCAGCGCATAAATTCGATGCCGCAGGGCGATGCTGATGCTATAGTTACTGCGGTTAATGAGGGTCAAGAGAAAGGATACAGGTGAAATCCAAACCTCGACCATACAGTCGATGACCCCATGCAGGTGCTTTTTGCGCATGCACGGGGTGTAAGCGTCGAGCGGCGTGCCGCCCGCGCATGCGTATACATATCCAGAAGCCCCCGGACGCCGCACGCGCGGCCGCGTTCGGAGGAATAATGATGGGGAGCACCATTGAATTATCTGAGTGAGATGCTCAAATTGCCGGTCTTGGACGTCGATGGCGAAAAGCTCGGCGTGGTCAACGATTTTGGTATTGCTACCGGCGAAGTTTTTCCACACGTGACGTCGCTCGCGTTCCGCGGTCCCGGCAAGACGCCGTTTATGATCAGCTGGCGCAAATGGGTCGACCGTATCGACGAGACGGGTGTACACCTTAAGACGTCGGCCACCGAAATCCGTTTTTCGTACCTGCAGCCGACCGAACTCTTGCTTGCCCGCGACGTGCTCAACAAGCAGATTGTCGACACGCAGGGCATGAAGGTCGTGCGCGTAAACGACATCAAGTTTTCCATGTCGGGCGAAAACCAGCTGCGCCTGCTGGGCGCCGAGGTCGGTGCCCGCGGTCTGCTACGCGCCATCAGCCCCGCGCTCGAGCATATCGTCGAAGGCTTTATGAAGCACCTGGGCAAGCCGCTCAGTGAGGACATCATCGCTTGGTCCTACATGGACCTGCTCGACCGCTCGACCAAGAACATTCAACTCTCGGTGTCGCACAAGACGCTCGGCGAGCTGCACCCTGCCGACATCGCCGACATTATCGAGCAGCTCGACCCGCGCCTGCGTGCGCAGGTGTTTGCGCAGCTCGATACTGCCCAGGCCGCCGAGGCCATCTCGGAGTTCGATGACGACGAGCTTATGACCGAGATGCTCGAGGGCCTGTCCGATAC
>DXZV01000128.1:3823-5260 GCA_019419485.1 Collinsella sp. | reverse complement strand
GCAGTTTCCTTTCTCGATGTCCTCAATAAAAGCGGGACGGGCCCAATCGGCGCACGGAACCGCGAACGATTCGCAACCGATAAAACCCGTCCCCCAACATGATACGAAAGACGATGGATGTCAATAAACTTAGAGAAGTTCCTTGCGAGAAGCCAAATAGGCTGCCGCATGGCGCTCAAGGACATCGTCGTCCACGGCGTTAAGACGAATGGCGCCAAGTGCCGCGGGCAGCGGCAGCATCGTGCGATTAGAGCGCGCGAACTGCTGCCTGCGGAACTCCGTAATAAAGGCCTCCGGTTCAAGGTCGAAGGCGAGCTCCTCGATTCCAAAGTCCTCTAGGCAATCATCGACTTCAAACACATAGTCGATATCGAAGTCGCAGGCATCGTGGGCCAAGCGCGCCTCAAAGCGCATACCCTCGGACAACAGCTGGTAGGCAGGAACCTGCGTCGCGGCATTGCCCAGGCAGACGCGCAGGGTACGCTCCCCCGTCTTGCCAAAATCGAGCGCATGGCGAGCGCTCGGGTTCGTGGCCATAAGCACGTCCTTGCGGGCGGTCTGGGACCACTGCACGGCATTGACGAGTGCAACCTCCTCACCGGCAAGAATCTCGGGGACCGTCTCGGAGAACTGGTTCCAGCGCGACTTGCTGCTCGAAAGCATAGTGCCCACGAGCTGCGCATAGCCAAGCTTAAGGTTCTCAGGGTCGGCCTCGCGAACAAGGTCCAGATTGCACACGACCAGACCGGGCTCGGGGCGCACCGCGATGGCGGGCAGCGAGTGGTTGCCCGAAGCGACGAGCGGCTCCATCGTCGTAGCGACCGTGAGCATGGCGTCGAATGTCGTCGGCAACAGCGCGCACTCGGTACGACCGCACCACTGGTTAGCGCACCAGCAAACAACCGAGCAGGTTGCGGCATCGCCAACGGCAACAACCAGGTCATCGCAGGTAATTCCGTTAGCCGACAGCGCGCCAAAGACAGCATCGGCATCGGCGAGCGTAGCACCCGCAGGCGAAACCTCAAGCAAAAGCTGCGACACGACAAAGCCGGCATCGACCAGCGCATGATCGACGACCTCACCAAAGCGCTCGGACACGGCTGTATTCCATACAACCATCGCACGCTTGGGCTTGCCCACAGCCGAGGCAAACATGCGCGACAGCTCCTCAAACGCGCCTAGCCCGACACGAACATCGACGCTGCGGTTTTGGAAATTGATGAGTTGACGGCGAATCATAGCAATCCACGCTCCAAAAGCATCTCGGCACAAAGGTAAGAAACATCCTCAAAGGACTTATTGCGGATATCGAGGGTAAGATCGGCCGCTTGGCGATACAACGGACGGCGATGCTCAAAGAGCAGCGCCGCGTGCTCGGGCGAACGGAAATCAGGTCGGGTATCGGACCGGCGAATCTGACGCATCGAGTCCTCAAAG
>DXZV01000128.1:0-3813 GCA_019419485.1 Collinsella sp. | reverse complement strand
CACAAGTACCCATCTGGTGCATGAGCTCGATGTTTTCCGGCGTCTCGACGATGCCGCCCCCGCACGAAACCAACAGGCTGCGCTCGCTCTGAAGCGAACGAAGCGCCGAGGTCTCGAGCTCGCGGAAGCGCGCCTCGCCCTCGGTCTCAAAGATCTCGGTCACCGACTTGCCGCAACGGCGGACCACCAGGCGGTCGGTATCAATAAACCGACGCTTGAACATGTTGCCGACGTTACGCGCGAGCGTCGATTTGCCAGCGCCCAAAAAGCCGATAAAGAAGATGTGGTCGCAGCCGTGTTTGGTGTGCTGGGACATAGCGAAACCTATTCCTCGCAGGGAAGGTCGCGCAGGGCCCGGCGCTCAAAAATACGAAAGATCTGCGTATACCACAGGTCCTGCGTGGCCTGAGGTTTGACCAAGATTGTGTCGACACCGGCAAAGTTGCCACTCCACACGTCCGTATACAGCTGGTCACCGATCAGTACGGCCTCGTTAGCCGTGGCACCCAGGCGCTTAAGGCCCGCTTTGAGGGCAAAAGGCGCCGGCTTCATGGCATGGCTGATGGCCTCGAGCCCCAGCTCGCGCGCCGACGCCATAACCTGGTCGCGATGCCAGTTGTTGGACACCATGCACAGCTTAAAGCCCTTAGCACGGGCGGCCTCGAGCCAGGCGGAGACCGCAGCGGGTACTTGCTCGGTATCGCGCGGCACCAGGGTGTTGTCGCGATCGAGCAGAATGGCTCGCTTACCGTCGGCCCAGAGGGTATCGAGGTCGATGCGATCGACCGAGACAACATATCGTTTGGGGCTAAAAATCCTCATGATTAATTCCAAGACTGTTGATGTTCTTCGTAGGTCTTCGAGAAATACTCCTCGTCCTGCGTAATGTAGAAATACAGGTCGTCGGAGTCGGTCGGCTCAAGGGTGGCCTTAAGCGCCTCGAGCGACGGAGAGCAAATGGGCGTGGGAGGGAGGCCCTCGTGCTTATAAGCGTTATAGGGGCTATCGCTCTGCAGGTCGTCAGCGGTAACCTCGCCACCGGTGACGTACATCATGGTCGCGTCGCTGTTGAGATAGCACAGGCCATCGAGCTTGCCGGCCAGACGGTTGTAGAAGACCGAGGCCACGTGCGCGCGCTGATCGGCGTTGAGGCCCTCGCGCTCGACGATGGAGGCAAGATTGACGATGTCGTAATCGGACATCTCCACGCCGTAGCGCTCCTTGATCTTTGCCTCGCAGCTGGCAAAATCGAGCGATTTATACTCGTCGTTAAACTGGTCGAGCATGGCGCGAATCACGTCGTCGGCGCTCGGGTCCTTACCCAGCGAATAGGTCTTGGGGAACAGGAAACCCTCGAGCGAATCGTTCGCGGCGTCTTTAAGGAAAGCGTAATCATTCACATAATTGCTCGCCTTGGCCTGATTAAGGAAGTCTTCCTTAGAAATGCTGTCGTACGCCTTGGCCACGCGGTCGGCGACCTGATCGACCGTCAGGCCCTCAGGAATCGTGAGCGCATCGGAGCCGGCGTTGGGACCTTCCATAAGCTGCTGAACAACCTTAGTAGCGTCCATGAGCGTGGTAAACGAATATTTACCCGGCTTGAGCGACATATCGGCGTTGAGCTTTTTGACCGCAGCGTAGTAATCCTTGGGATTCTCGACGATATGGTTCTCGGAGAGGATCGAGGCGATGGTGTCGCCCGAAGCGCCTTCGGGAATCGTGATAGTAACTTGCTGACCAGCTTCAACGTTCGCGTCCCCACCGGTAATGAAACCTTTGACAGCCGGAACGACAAAGAAGACGATCGCGGCCAGCGCAAGTAGGGCAAACACGGCGCCGACAATCATGGGCACCGGAGAGTTCTTCTGTTGGACGCTGCGGCGAGCATGGGAGTTGTAGCTTGAGCGCGTTGCCGGAGCCACGCGGTGCGCGCCATGGGCCCGGTGAGAATGACCATGAGATTGAGGGGTCTGCGCGCGCTGAGCAGGCGCTTGCTGTTTAAAACGCGTACCACCAGTGGATTGCGCCGCGCGAGCAGCGGGCTGCTGAGGCAAACGGGCAGACGATTGCTGGGTCGAACGGGCAACAGGCTGTTGGACCGCACGCTGCGTCGGCTGCGCAGGGCGCTGGCCAGGCTGCGCATGGCGCGGGACAGGCTGCCGTGCACGATTCGGCTGGCGCGGATCAGAAGCGCTAGGCATGAGGAACCTCCTCGTTTTTTCGATCGAGCCAGGTCTGCAAGAACAGGCTGGCAGCGATCATGTCAATCTTGCCCCTCATCTGCTTTTCGTTGAGCCCCTGTTCTCGCAGGATTCGTTTGGCCTCCTGCGAGGACAGACGCTCATCCTCAAACTCCAGCGGAAGATCGAGTTCGTCGGCGATCTTTTGAGCCACGGCGGCAACGCGCTCGGCCTGGGGACCGGGCTCACCGGCCATGGTCAGAGGACGTCCGCTGACCAGGATGTCGGGCTCATAGTCCTCGACCAGGTAACGAAACGTCTTGGCCATACCGGTGACCTCGGCAGCCGGGAGCACCTTGACGGGCATCGCCATCTTGCCATCACGGCTCGAGACGGCGATGCCGATTCTAGTCTCCCCTATGTCCAGCGCGAGCGCGACCACAGCGACTACCTAGGCTCTTAGGCGCCGAGCGCGGTCTTGGCGGCCGCGAGGGCATCGGCGATACCGGCGGCGTTCTTGCCACCGGCCTGGGCCATGTTGGGACGGCCGCCACCGCGACCGTCGACCAGGCCCGCAATCCGCTTGATCACGTTGCCGGCGTGGAAACCGGCCTTGACGGCGTCATCGGAGCCGGCGGCGAGCAGGGCCGGGGTGCCCTTCTCGGTCACGCTGGCGACGACGCAGGCGACAGGGCCGGCGACCTTCTGGTGCACGGTATCCCAGACGTTGCGCAAGTCGGCAGCCTCAAGGCCCTGGAGCTCAGCGACGACGAGCTTGTAGCCGCCGAGCTCGACAGCACCGTCGATGGCGCTGGAAATGGCATCGGAGGAGCCGCCGGTCAGCGCCTTCTTGAGCTTATTGGACGTCTCGCGCAGCTCGGCCTGCAGGTTCTCAATGCGGGCGGGAACCTCGTCCACGCGGCACTTGAGCGCAGCGGCAGCGGCGTCGACGAGCGCCAGACGGTCGGCCATGTAGTCGAGGGCGCCCTTAGAGGTCACGGCCTCGATACGGCGGACGTTGGAGCCCGTAGAGGACTCGGAAATGATCTTGAACAGGCCGATCTCGGCAGTGTTGGCGGCATGGGTGCCACCACAGAGCTCACGGGAGAACGGCTGGTCCTCGGCGCCCACGGAGACGACGCGGACGACGTCGCCGTACTTCTCGCCAAACAGGGCAACAGCACCGGCGGCCTTGGCCTCGTCGATGCCCATGACGCGGGTCACGACCGGCTTGGAAGCAAAGATCTGCTGGTTGACCAGATCCTCGACAGCCTTGAGCTGCTCGGAGGACAGGGCCTCAAAGTGCGTGAAGTCAAAGCGCAGGTGCTCGGGAGTCACCAGCGAGCCGGCCTGGGAGACATGCTCGCCCAGGACCTGCTTAAGCGCGGCGTCGAGCAGGTGCGTGGCGGTGTGGTTGCGACGCAGGAAGCCACGGCGCTCGGCGTCGAGCGCGGCGGTCAAGGTAGCACCGACGGTCAGCGTACCCTCGGCGACGTGCGCGACGTGGGCATACAGGCCGTTGTGGTTCTTGGTATCGGAAACGGTCAGTGCAACGCCCTCAGCGGAAAGATCACCGGCGTCACCCTGCTGGCCGCCCATCTCTGCATAGAACGGGGTGCGGTCGAGCACAACC
>DXZV01000127.1:2643-5275 GCA_019419485.1 Collinsella sp. | reverse complement strand
GCAGGTCGCCTTCCTCAATTACGGTATCGCCATTGGGCAGCACCGGGTGTGCACCGTCGCGCAGCACCAGGACCACTAGCATGTCCGTCGCGCTGCCAATATCGGCGAGCGAGCGACCGGCAAACGGATGGCCCGCGCCCACCTTGAGCTTGACAAACGACATGCCATCTTCGTCGCGGTAATCGTTAAACGTACGGCGCACGTCGCCTTCCGCGTCGATCATGTCGAGCTTCTTTGCCGCCGCCGGTAGCAGCGAGCCCTGCACCACAATGCTCGACACGGCAATCACAAACACCAGGTCAAACAGGTCGTGCCCACCGGGAACACCGGTCACCACGGCAAAGAGGCTAAATACGACCGAAGCCGCGCCGCGCAGACCCGCCCAGCTTACGAGCGCAACCTGGCGGGGGTTCGTTCTAAACGGAGCCAGCAGCATGCCCACGGCGATGGGGCGGCTCACGAAGAGCATAAACGTCATGAGCGCCAGGCCCGGCAGCAGCATTTGCGGCAGGCGTGCGGGCGTCACGAGCAGGCCGAGCAAAAAGAAGATCGTCATCTCGGCCATCTCGGTAAGGGTGTCAAAGAAGTGCGCCATCTCGACCTTGCCGGTGATGTCGCTCGCGCCCAGCACAATGCCTGCCAGGTATACGGCCAAAAAGCCGTTGCCCCCCAGATAGCTCGGCAGTGCGTAGGCGACGATCGCCACGGCGAACAGAAAGATGGTCTGCGCGCCCTCGGCCGTTGCGTGTGCGCGCTCAATCAGGCGGCTGGATGTCCAGCCGATGGCAAGGCCCAGGCCCACGCCCAGGACGATCTGCTTGGCCAGTAGTATGGGAATGTTGATAGTGCCGCCCGCCGCGAGGGTCGCGAGCACTGCGGTGAGCATGTAGGCGACGGGGTCGTTGGAGCCCGATTCGACCTCGAGTAGCGAGTCGGTGCCGTCCCTCAGCGACAGGTTGTGCTCGCGCAGCACGCTAAAGACGCTGGCCGCATCGGTCGATGCCACGACCGAGCCCAGCAGCAGGCCGCCGATCCAGTCGAAGCCCAGTGCGAAGTGCGCAAAGGTGCCCGTGATGCCGGCGGTGGCGATAACGCCGAGGGTGCTCAGCAGCACTGCGGGTACAGCGACGGGCTTGGCGCGGTCGATATTGGTGTTAAAGCCGCCGTAGAACATGATGAACAGCAGCGCCGTGCTGCAGACGGTTTCGGTGAGCGCGTAGTCGCTAAAGTCGATGTGCGCCGGCCCGTTGACGCCCAGCAGCATGCCCAGCGCGATAAAGATGAGCAGGGTGGGGAAGGGGAGCTTTTTGCCGACGGGTTTGATGGTCAGGCACAAAATGATGACGAGGCCGATAAAGAGAAGTATCTGGTTCATGGATAGTGTCCGCTCCTGGGTGGCTGGCGTGGCACGGTCAGTTGTCTGCGGTTATTTGTACCCAAAGGTGGTGGGTTTACGGTGGTGGATTGCGGGCGTGCGCATTTTCGACACGAGGCTGCGGCGTGTGCGACGCTGATCGGGGAGCAGCTGCCGGCGGTGCACCGTGAACGGCGCGCGCGGGCGTTGGCGACACGCAGCCCTTCCCAGCTTTATTGCAACGGAGTACAATGGGTAACGTTTAAGTTCAACTTGAAGTTTTAGTTGCTGCTCCGGGCTTCGGCCGCAAGGTAGGGAAAGGCGTTCCATGGCGATCTATGTGACATCCGATGCTCACGGACACGTACGTGCGCTTGACGAGGCCCTGTCCAAGATTTCGCTGGCGTCCGAAGATACGCTGTACGTGCTGGGCGACATGATCGATCGCGGGCCCGATCCGGTCGGTGTTATTAAACTGGTGCGATCGCTGCCCAACGCGCGCGTGCTCAAGGGTAACCATGAGCAGATCATGCTCGATGCCATTATTGGCCAGGACCCGCTCGATGCCGAGACATGGGATATCAACGGCGGCTGGACGACGCGCGAGCAGCTTAACGACATGGAATTTGAGGCGTACGAGGAGCTTGTGCGCTGGATGGCCGGGTTGCCGCTGTATGCGGTGGCCGAGACCGATGAGCGCCCGTACCTGCTGGTACACGCCGGCATTCAGACCGAGGCGGCGCGGGCGTTTTTGCTTGAGCATGGCGTCGATTGTGCCGATGGCGTTGGAGCGGTGGGTGCCGATCGCGAGCTGCTGCAGCAGATGCTCGCGGTGCAGTCGTCCGATGACCTGCTGTGGATTCGTCACGGCTATTGGGATGTGCCGACCGGGCTGCTTTCTACCGAGGGTAAGGGCCCGGTCGTTGTGAGCGGTCACACGCCAACGGTGTCGCTCGGGCGTTATTGCGAGGTCGGTGGTCTTGCGGGGCTCGACGAGGAGTCGGGCCGCGGGCAGATCGTGCGCTTGGGCGGCGAGGACACTGCCGGTGTGCCCGATCGTATCGACATCGACTGCGCCGCCGCCACCGGCTCCGAGTTCGGCCGCGTGGGCATCCTGCGCCTGGACGACGGGGCGGAGTTCTACGCGAATATCAACCCGGGCGAATAATCGGTGCAAGGGGTAGCTAATTTTGGACGGGGCCTTTTTTGACTACTTTCGGAGAGTAGCGCCTTCTTGCTCGGTAAGCGCTAGAAATGAGGAGCGTCTGCGTCCTCGAC
>DXZV01000127.1:0-2633 GCA_019419485.1 Collinsella sp. | reverse complement strand
CTTTTTTGGAAATGCCGAGCACCCAACATATTTGCCTCAATAAAACCGCAGGTCACAGACTTGTGCTCTGTTGGTGTGGTCGGGGATTCGGTAAAAGTCTACTCACTTAGTTTTGCGTGATGAATATTGTCCGCAACGAGACCCCAGACGGGGTGATTCCATCGCAAATTCCGGTGACCGGGCAGCTAATTAGGCGCCGTACGGATTCCGGTCCCTCTCTATGCGTTGGCGGATGCGGCGGCACTCGATTATCAGCGGCACCAGGAGTAGTGCCATGATGGCTAGGTAGCTCACTACAGCGCCCATCAGACCCAGCAGCTTAATCAGGATCACCGGCAGCACCACGCTTACGGCGAAGCAGATCAGGTAGATCTTGGTGACGTCTCCAGCGTGGCGTAGCACCGTGATGATGGCGTAGATAAAGTCGATGGCCGCGGTGACGCCGCCGGCGACGACCATCAGCAACGCCAGCGTACGGTAGCGCTCAAAGCTGAGGCCGTACATCAAGCTCATGAGGGGAATACCGGGACCTGCCATAAATGCGGCGCACACGCCGGTGATGACCACGATCAGCGCCATAACGGCAACAATAATCAGGTCAAAGCGATGACGCTTGCGAGGATTAGCCCAAATGCTCGACAAGCGCAGAAGCTGCGGTTTATAGATAAATCCAATGCTCAGCAAAATAGCCTGCGCCGGAAAGAACAGGGCATTAAAGTACAGCTGATATTTGTATGCCAGCGTGCCTTCCATCACAAACTTGGGCATGCTCTCAATTAGGTTGAACAGGAACAGTGCACCAAAGAGCGGGGCGCACTGGACAAACAGGTGGCCGACCTCGCGCAGGCTCACGCGGCGCGATTTTTCGGTCTCGAGCAGGGCGAGCGGCGCGGTGACCAGCACGAGCGAGGCGATCGCGGTGACACCCATGGCCATGGCCGCGATGGGCATGCTGCGCGTGAGGAACAGCGCCACGCTGAAGACCGCGATGACGCCGACGGAGCGTAGCGTTTGGCTCATTCCGGCCAAGTAGAGTTTGTCGGCCTGCTGCAGGCGGCCTTCGTACACGTCGGCGACGCCATCGATGACCTTATACAGGTAGACACCCAGGCCGATCGTCGCCATCTGCGCATCATAGCCGCGGGCGCTGCTGTACATGAGGCCGCAGCCTAGGGCGAGCGCTCCACAAAGCCAGCGGTTGAGCTGGTAGGAGGCAAAGGACGTCTTTTCGTCGATGTCTGAGACCTGGAAATTGCGCACGCCGTAGTTGCACGCGATCATGATGAGCGTGCCGGTGACAAAGGCGATGGAGAATTTGCCTGCTTCTTCGGCGCCCACGAGCTGCGTAGACACGATGGTGAGCAACGGAAACGCCAGGCCCCACACGGCGGTGCCGAGGGTGTTCCAAAGATAGTCGCGGCTGGTGGCGTGCTCCTCGTATTCCGCTTCCTGCATGGAGAAGCCGCCGCCGTAGACGGCGCCGAGCAGACGGTTCCACCAAGCGTTGACCATGCGGCGGACGGGGCCGGGCTCCCGATCGCGTTCGCGCCGGCGACGTGTGGCTTGGCTGCTATCGGGTCCGCCGGCGTTGCGCTGGCTCAGCTCCTGGATGCGCGCGAGCTCTTCGGCCGTGTGGGAGGCGGGGAACAGGCCGTTCTCGATGCGGCCGCCCTGGGCCTTCGCGGCGCCGTCTTTCGATGCAGCGGGGTTGGAGATGCCGTTACGGCGGGCGATGGCGCGGCGAATGCTATCGAGGGGCGTGATGCTCAAAGCGGGGTCCTTTCTATTGCTGCGCTCTAGTATAGACACCTCGGTGTCCGCTCGTATTTTTGAACAGGTTGTTCGATAATTTCGGCGGCGCCATTCGGTAGTCGGCACTTAGGGACGTTCCTTATGTGCAGGCACTTTGGGAACGTCCCTAAGTGCCAGCATCCGGGGACACTCCTTGAATGTTGCCTGTTCAAGAGTGTCCCCAATGACTAGTCGTTTAAGAACGTCCCCAATGACTGGGCCGCTTGCCTGCGATTTTTGACCGTTGGGCGGGCTTGCCGCCCTTGCCGCAAAAACGTTTTTGCATATCGGGTACAACGGGCTTTACGTGAGTAAAGTGCGCGCCGCGTCCACGTGCCGCGTTTTTAAAGGAGGCCCCATGCCTGGTGTTACCCCTGCAGAAGTTCTGTCCAATTTTGGTATTACGCTGGTCGAAGATCCCGCCGAGAATCAACCCCGTCTGCTGGTCGATCTGCCCGCCGCGGAGCTCGTCGAGCACGCTATCCGCCGCGAAGAAGGCCGCATGGCATCCAACGGCGCGCTGGTGATCGAGACGGGGGAGCGTACCGGCCGTTCCCCCAATGACCGCTTTATCGTTGACACCCCCGATGTTCACGACAAGATTGCCTGGGGCGCGGTCAACCGCCCGCTGTCCGTCGAGAGCTATGAGGCCATCAAGGCCGGCATCGTCGACTATCTCAACGAGCGCGACGTGTTCGTCACCCGCGGCATGGCAGGTGCCGACCGCAACCACACGCGTCGACTGCTCGTTGCCTGCGAGCGTGCCAGCCAGGCACTTTTTATTAAGCAGATGCTCGCCCGCCCGCTCGCTCGCGAAATCGCGCGCACCGGCGAGCCCGACT
>DXZV01000126.1 GCA_019419485.1 Collinsella sp. | reverse complement strand
TCGAAGCAGGATTGGCATAGCCCGGCAAGCCAAAGCAGAGCCCCTGCAAGAGCAGATGATATAGCAGCGGCTTATCTGGGTTGGTCTCACCGATACCCGCATCCCCCAGGATGCGGCTTAGCGCCCGCCTCACGGTATCCTCGTTCCCACGGCACAGCCCGTCGCGAAACGCATCGACGTCTCGAATGTCTTCGGCAGCGCACTCAAACCACTCAACAATCACTAGACGCAAGGCCTGGCGAAGCTCTTTATTGGGCAATCGCAAAGCACGGAGACGATCGCCATGCTCTGGCTCCTTAGTCATATCTGTCGTCAGGAAACCTGACAGATACAGCGCCGTCCACAGGCCATCATCAGGCGAGGCCTCTAGCCCCGCAGTGCCCAAACAAAGCGGGACCTCAACGCACCCATGGGCCTCGAGCAAATCGAACAAGACCGAAAGGCGGTCGAGATTCCACCCGGCAACTACCCTGCTCAGGCAATCCGCATACCCATACAGATCGGCGCGCACAGGCGCCGTGCAGCCTCGGTCCAGAAAACCGATCACACGCGCTGGACTCGAGCAATAGGCCCTACCAAACCGATATCCCTCGAGCCATTCACGCGCATCATCCAGGTATTCCTCGCGTCCAGTATGATTCAGCAGAGCCTCGACCTCGGCATCCGAAAAGCCGAACCAACGATCACACCACGCCGACAGCGGCGTCGCCAGACAATACGAGCAGCCATGCAAAGAAAGCGCCGCTTCGGCAGGGCCGGGACACTCCCCCATCAGACACGTCAGCCGCAACGAATCGCGTGCAGTGGCAATGGCGTCAAACAGCACACGGTCAAGTAGTTCTGCCGGATCGGCGTCGGAAGCGTCCCTCGCGCTCGCACGGCGAGACCACGCCGCATCGTACCCATCAACGAGCAATACAACCTGCTCATCGCAGGCAATCTCCAGCAGCTCTATGAGCACACCGAGCACCGAGTCAACCTCATCCGCGCTCGCCACGCCACGCGCGACACGTTCGATGTGACGCACCTTATCTCGAGCTAAATCCGGAGCCTCCAAGAGCGCCAACAAGCGAGCGCACTCGCCCGAAAGGGCATCGCGCACGACGCCGGCAACAGCGGGGCCACGCCTCGCAGCGCCAGAAAAGTCCAGCGATATCACCGGATAGCAAGCATACTCATCCCGATAGCGCCCGCCGTTCGCATCCCAAATCTGAGCATCGGCAAACAAACGCTGATCAGAGCGACCGACCGCTGGACGCTCCAGAAAAGCCCCGAGCATCGACAAGTTCATGCTCTTGCCAAAACCCTCGGGTCGACAGCACACCACAACGGACGCGTCGCAGTCCAACACATCGGCAATAAACATGGTCTTGTCAACCAGCATGCAGCAACCAAGGGCCTCCGCATAGTCGTGCATGCCAATGGGCAAAACAGCATCGTCGGCACAGCCGATCAAGCGCACGCCAAAGCCAGCAGCACAATCAACATTTGCCTGTTCAGACACCAAAACGTTCCCCCAAAATCGCTGCACGATGCCAATTGTAATGACCGCCTCGCGCGTACCGACGACGCCGCGCGAACATATCGGGCAACGGTAGCAACAAGAGGTGTGAGGGGGCATAACTAATCGTTGCACAACAAAACGGGGCCCGATGCATTCGCACCGGACCCCGTCCCAACTCTTTAGTTATCTAGCAACCAAGAGGCTACTCCTCCGAGCCGTCCTCCCCAGAAGTTTTCTTCTGCTGATCGAGTTTATGCTTACCGCTCACGATGGACGTAGCGCCCAGCGTAGCCAAGCTCGCGCTGGCGAGGCTCGCCATCACGATCAAGTCGCCCGTCTTGGGCATGTTACCGCCCGAGGACTTGGTCGTTGTAGTCGTCGTGGTCGTGGTGGTCACCGTTTTGGAGTCATTTTGCCCCTGGACCTGGTCATCGGTGTTGCCCTTACCGCTGTTCTCGCCCTGCTGCTTTCCGCCCTCGGTCTTGCTCTCGTCCTCGTCCTTCTTCTGTTCGGACTTGTCGCTCTTCTCCTCAGAGCTAGAACCCTTATCGGATTTGGTCTTCTCGGGAGCCTTGTCCTTGGAGTCGCCCTTTGCGGCTTCGGTCTTTTCCGTGGAAACCTGATCAGAGTTGTCCTTGTTCTGGGTCGAGCCGTTATTGACACCAGCCATCAGCGAAGAGCCCAGCGTAGAACCAAGCTGCACGGAGAAAGAAGGCTTCTTGTCCGGCGAAGCAACGGGAGCGTCCGGCTCCTTATTCGAGTTGTCCTTGGAAGCATCGGAATCAGGGGTTGCGGCAGAACCAGAGCCGTTGTTAGAGCCGGTGTCAGCGGACGAATCGCTCGAGCCGGTGGATGAGTTAGATGTGTCAGCGTCGGTCGAAACAGAAGCGTCGCTGCCCGTATTGCCGGAAGAGCTTGAAGACGAATCGCCCGCAGCAGAGCCGTTCGAAGTAGAGCCGTCGTTGGTAGTGCCACCAGCAGAGCCATTACCGTCAGCATCGGTCGAGGGCGCATCCATCCTGTCATCATTGGCATCGTCACTCGAGTCGTCATTCGAATCAGGCGTCGGCGAGGGCGCCGGCGTGGGCTCGGGCTGCACGGGCGTCGCAGCGGCAGCGGCCTCGTCCTCGGCGATATAAACCAAGCAGTCCTTCAGCTCGTTGCGGTAGCGGTTCTTCCAGCCCTCATGATACTGGGGCTGGCTCGAAAACTTGGTGGCAACGTTATCGACCACGCTATTGGAGAGCGCCGTCACAAACTCGCGGTCGGACATATCGTTGGAGAGATTCGCCCAACGGAAGAAGTCCCTGCAGCCACCGGTGCCGCACATGTTGGTAATGCTCCACACCATGCCCTTAACGCAATCGGCACGGCCCGAAATATCAATACCTAGGCCGCTCTTGAGCCACGCCTCGGTCACCGCATAGTACGAGTTGTACGCATAGGCATCTTGCAGAGCCGAAAACTCAGCAGGGTCGGTGTTATAAGCGCCCTGGAAGGCCTCCTGCGCAATACGGCCCAGCTCAGTGAGCTGGGCGTTCTCGTACATGGCATTGCTCGTGTTAGAAATCTCGCTGCCGCGATCAATCGCATCCTTGAGCATGCTGTATTTCTCGGGATTGTAGTTGTAGACCTGCTTCATAAACGGAATGAGCGACCAACGACGGTCGAACTGGTAATAACCCAGCGCGTTATAGCCGTCGCCATACGAAAAGCCCTGGTTATAGTTGCCATGGCTCTCGTACTTGGTAAAGTACTTCATCTCGGGGGTCACGTTAACAAACGAAACGCCCTGGACCGACCTCAGCACGCCCGAGAAGGACTGCTGGGTGTAGAGACCCTTATCGATATCGGTGGCATCCGAGGCAACGCCCGGCGTGGGCTCCTCGGCAGCGGCGGGTGCCGGCACGGAAACGGCGCCAAACGAAAGCACCAGCGTCAGGCCCGCGACAATAGCAGAATGCTTGCGCTGCATAAGATCCTCCCTGCATTGGTGTAGTTAAAGTGCAGTTTGCAAAGATAAGAGTAAGTATTGCAGCTCGCCCGTTGTTGCACAACAACCCCTCGGTAAACGGCAACAACCCTCCGCGAAATCCGCGAAATCTAAAGGAATTAAACAAACTGGTCGTCGGGCACCAGAAGAAGATCGCCGTAGCGTCCCATCAGCCCGTCTCTCAACTGACAGAAAGCGGGGATATAGACGTTTAAGATACGCTGAATCAAATCTTGAGCGAGCTTGTTGTCATAGATATGGACGTTCGTATTGCGGTCTCTGAGCATATCTAGCCATGCCGCCTCATCAATAAAGTCGTAGAATCGGTAGGCTTCCTTCAAGATGGCACGAGGAGACCCCGATGCAGCAAGCGTGGCGCCCTCATACTCGAGCAGACGTTTAAGGAGCTTCCAGCTCAGTTCAAACTGAAGGTTGAACTTATTAATCAATCCACTCTGAACAAAATCATTGCTAAGATCCTGATTGGGTGCATCCTCAAGATTCGCCAAGGCGCTGGCAAAGTTCTCATATTTTTTCATACAGAATCACACCATCCCTGGCAATTTCATCGAGCAATTGCTGCGATAAGGACTCATCCAGATTGACGACGTCTATATCTAAAAGAGTATCAAGACGCTCCTCTATCAGATATGAGAAACGGTCGAAATCCCGGCAACCTGCTACAGCAATATCAATATCGCTCTTAGGCAAGTTGTCACCGCGGGCACGAGAACCAAACAGCACAACCCTCTCGGCGTCACATTCCCGAGCAAAAATCTCAATTTGCTTGTACACCTTGTCGAGAGATACCATCTGCAGCCCTACAGCTTAATGTCGAAGTTGATCTCGGGGACGGCAGCAAGGTCGGCCAACGTCACGCCGTCGACGTACTTTTCGATCACGTCGTCCAGACCGCGCCAGAATTTGACGGTCGAGCAAAGATCGCTGCGGGCGCAGCTGTTGTCGATGCCATCGCACGCCACCGGAGCCGTGCTGCCTTCGACGGCGCGCAGGATGTCGCCGGCACGCACCTCGGCCGGGTCCTTGGCCATCATGTAGCCGCCGCCCTTGCCGCGCACGCTCTTAAGTAGGCCCGCCTTCATGAGCGGACGAACCAGCTGCTCCAGATACTTTTGCGAGATACGCTCGCGGTCGGCGACCTCGCGCAGAGCGATCTTGCCCTCGGCGTCGCCCAGCGCTGCGATATAGATCATCAGTCGGAGGGCATAGCGGCCCTTAGAAGAAATGAGCATACCTACCCTCCCATCGCATCTTGGACAACATAACCAGGTTTGTTTGTCCCAAATCTTAAGTAAGTGGGACAAACACAACAGGTTATTTTGTCCCACATCTAGAAAAGTCGAGTGGATTAGTCGGGTTTTCCCTTGACTAACGCCGAACCCATAGTAACTTTATTCCGAGAAGATTCCTAGGGTTTCGTACACCCATGAGTACACCATATACAGAGAGGGACAGCATGAGCGCAAATCCGCTGCTTTCCATCGAAGGTCTGACCGCCTCCGTGGACGAGAAGACCATCCTCCACAACGTCAACCTTAACGTCGCCGCCGGCGAGACCCACGTGTTGATGGGACCCAACGGCGCCGGCAAGTCCACCCTTGGCCACCTGGTCATGGGCGACCCCGTCTACACGGTCAACGACGGCCGCATCGTCTTTGACGGCCAGGACATCACCGAGCTCACCACCGACAAGCGCTCGCGCGCCGGCCTGTTCCTGAGCTTCCAGGCCCCTGTCGAGATCCCCGGCGTGCCACTGTCGAGCTTTTTGCGCGCCAGCATCGC
>DXZV01000125.1 GCA_019419485.1 Collinsella sp. | reverse complement strand
CAAAGAGGTCGTGACCTCGACCGACATCGCCGAGATTCGCGACGATGTTCAGCTGGCGACGGCCTTCCGCGAGGTTATGGAATCGGCAGAAAACACCACCAAGATGAATAAGGCTCTCAAGTCGCCTTCGCTTTCGATTGTCCGCGCCATCAAGGACCTCGATCAGGTGGAGGAGTCCACTTTTGGCCTGTTGCCCGCGGATGAGATCGCCAATATCGCTGCCGAGGTTGCCAAGCTCGAGGCCAGGGTGCATATGATCAAAGACAAGATTGCGTACAAGATGGGCGAGGAAGCCTAAATGAAACTCCGCCTCTCGTATAGCGACGGCATTTCCGTCGTGCCGCTCGACATGACGGTTGAGCAGCTGCGCCGCGAGCCGGTCTGGAAGATCCGGCTTTCGGCGCTGCGCCGCTATGCGCCGAGCTATCGAGAGGCGGACGTGCTCTTTTCTCTGGGGATTGACGATCCGGGCGCCAAGCGCGTTGTTGAGCTACTGCAGCAGGCGGCAAACTTTGGCGTGGACTGCGAAATTGACCCCGACTTGTTGCGAGGCCTTACGGCGCGCGAGGACTATCTGCGTGAGAAGGCGCGCGTGGGCCTGCTGATCAAGGCGCACGACGCGTCGGTGGCCGATCGCTTCGATGAGTTCTGTCGCGCCGAGGATGTCCTGATGCAGCGACCGCTCAAGGACCGCCAGCTGTGGGACGCGTTCTTTATGAGCGCCATGGGTCGCAGCGCCAACTTTTCCGTTCCCGGTTCGGGCAAGACGGCTTCGGTCCTGGGCACGTTTGCGTACCTGCGCGAGCGCGACCTGGTCGACCGCATCATTGTGCTTTCGCCCAAAAACGCTTTTGGTTCGTGGCGTGATGAATGGGCGGCTTGCTTTGGAGCCGACCGCCCGTTGCGCTCGCTGTGCTTCCACGACCCCGAGTTTCGCGGTCACTCCACGCGCGACAAGTACAGCACCCTGTTGTTCGACTACAAGCGCTACGCCATGATTCTGCTCAACTACGAGTCAGTCGCGCTGGGGGAGGTGGCCGCGCGCATTGCGGCCGATCGCGCCCTGGTGGTGTTTGACGAGGTGCATAAGGTTAAGCGTGTGGGCGGCAAGCGCGCGGCAAGCGCGGTGCAGATTGCCGCGGCGGCGCCGTATTTTATCGCGCTTACCGGTACGCCGATTCCCAACTCGTTTGAGGATCTGTACAACCTGCTCCACTGCCTGTGGCCGCGCGACTACAACTGGTACTTTGGCATGAGTGCCAATGCCCTTAAGTCGACGAGCGAGGATGACGTTGAGCATATCAACGAGTCCATCGCGCCGTTCTTTTGTCGTACGAACAAACATCAGCTGGGCGTGCCCCAGGCCAACGAGGACCATCTGGTCGATGTGCCGGTGGACCGCTGGGAGCAGCAGCTGTTCCAAAAGGTGCTGCGTACGCTTTCGGGCGAGCCGTTCGAGATGATCGTTCGTCTGTTGCAGCTCTCGTCCGACCCGCGCATGCTGGCCGAGGACCTGAGCGCCGGCGATTATGCCGACCTGTTTGACGGGGAGGTGCAAACAGGTGCGGGCAAAGCGCTGGAAGGCCTGCAGGTGGACGACCGGCCGACGGCTAAGATGACGGCCTGCCTGGACCTGGTCGAATCGCTGGTAGCCCAGGGCAAGTCGGTCATCGTGTGGTGCATCTTTAAGCGCAGCATTCGCAACGTGGTGCACGAGCTGCACGAGCGCGGCATTACGGCTTGCGCTATTAGCGGGTCGACCGATATGCCCACGCGTGCCCGCGTCATCGATTCGTTTAAGGCGGGGGAGACGCGCGTGCTGGTTACCAACCCGCACACACTGGCCGAGTCGGTCTCGCTCCACAGCGTGTGCCACGACGCAGTCTACTTTGAGTGCAGCTACAACCTGGTGCACCTGCTGCAGTCCAAAGATCGCATTCACCGCCTAGGCCTGCCGCAAGAACAGTATACGCAGTACCACTACCTGCGCGCTGTGTACGAACGCCGCGGCGGGCCCTGGTCGCTCGACCGCAACATTTACGAGCGCCTGCAGTACAAGGAGCAGGTTATGCTCGACTCGATCGACCGCGGTACGTTGGAACCTGGCTATACCGACGAGCGAGATCTGGAGCTCGTGTTTAAGGGCCTGTTTGATGACGAGAAGCAGCGGAGCGGGGTCAACGACCAGGACGCCGCGGGCGATACGCTAGAACGCAAGGAGATGTAACGATGCAGAAAGCCTTTCCCATCTTTGCCATGGAGCTGTTTTGCGACGGCTAGCTGTTTTTGGAGCATTCCGATGTTACCTGCGATGGGTCGTCGCATGCTCTTAAGCGCATTCGCATCAACGCGGACAAAAGCGAATGGCTCCTGAGCCATGCGCGCGAGCATTTTACGGACGTTCCGAGCAACGTCGATTTGTGCCAGTATGTTGGCGCGACGCTAGTTGAGCTCGAGAAGCACACCGAGCTTGTCGTTCCTCGCGATGATGTTTCACCCCGTCTGCAACTGCTCTTTGAGGGCGACCTGACGCCTATCACGCTGGTGCAGCTCATGTGCGTGGGCGATTGGCTTTCGGTGCGCCAAACAAGTGAGGACAAGATTTGCGTTGCGTATGACGAGCGCTTGGCGCAGCAGATTTCCGGCTTTGGCTTTCTTATGCGGCGCTTTCGCGCGGTGCTTTGCTCGCAGAGCGATATGCTGAGCGGCTGCGTAATTGCCACGGCGTTCGAGGCAAGGCCGGCAACGGAGCCGGGGATCTGTACGTTTTTGGAGATGGGCGAGCGGCTTCCGCGGAGCCTGAACTCGAGCAGACGCTCGACGTTGAACAGGAACCCGAGCCCGAGGAGGAACTCGAGCTCGAGGAAACCTCTGAACCCGAAGCTGCACCTGAACCCGTGGAAGCTGCTGAGCTCCAAGCGGCGCCCGAGCCCAAGCCCGATCCCGAGCCCGAACCAGAACCCAAGCCTGCCCCCGCGCCTCCGGCAAAGCAGCAAGAAAGGCTGCGCATTGCAAGAGACGTAAAGGACGCGCGCGACAAGATGGCAGAGCTCGATAAGGCACGCAATGAGCTGCTCAACCAGCTGCTGGTGCTTCGACACGAATATCAGAGACTTTCCGGCGAGCGCAACTGGAAGGCATATACCAGGATCGAAGAAATCGGCAGACAGATTAAGGAAATGAGTGGACAGGTTGACCAGCTCGATAAGCAGTTAAGCGACGCGCGCCTTGCCTACGCCGAGACGCGCGCGGCGTCCATGCAGGCGCTTAAGGAACTGGATTAGTAGGGCGGTAGCATCTCCCACGATCCCGTACTTAAACGGTATGATTGAAAGGCATGTTTGCATCGACCCGATGTAAATAAAAAGGCCCGAACCCTTGGAGTGTGTCCTGTGGATAACACCGACAAAATATCGCTGGGAGGCGTGCTCACCCGCGAGCAGTTTTTGCTGCCCGAGATGCGCATCGTTGCCGCGTTGCGCCTGGACGGCGTGAGCGACGACGACATCATCGCGCGCGTTAAGCACGACAACCTGTTTCAGTATCCCACCGAGCGCATGCTGGCCGACCGCGCCCGCGTGTGCCTGCGCCGCTTTGATGCCGTAGCGCTCGACGAGGCACAGTGCGCTGCCCGCGGTATCGACAAAGATGCTGCCGACCAAGCGGTCGCACGCATTATGGACCTGATCGCCAACGGCATGCCCGACCAGGCGGCCCAGGCCAACCTGTTTACCATGATGTGTCGCTACACCATGGTTCGCGAGCTCATCCAGGTAGAGATTGGCGAGCGCATGGCGAGCTTTGACTACAACTTTTCCGACATTGACCTCAACGCGTTTGTCACCCGTTTTCAGGTTGAGCATGCCGAGGCCGTCAAATGGTCCGATGCCACGCTAGAGCGTATTAAGGGCACCCTGCGCCAGATTCTGCGCAGCGTTGGCTTTAAGGCTTCGCAGCGCACCGATACGCTCCAGCCCCTCCTGCTCGACCCCGATGTGGAGCAGGCTATCCGCGACCTGGGCGACATGGATGCCCTGGCCGCACTCGCCGAGCAGGTGATGTAGCCCATGGCAATAAACCAGCCGCACATTCGCCCGCGCAACCGCGCCGAGCGCATACATGAGGACTTTGACCATCGCCGCGAGGCGCTGCGCGAGCGCCTGCAAGACCAAGACTTCTTGGCCAACAAGGGCATCGGCAACGAGATCGGCTTCTACACGTTTTGCTACGACCCCTCGCTGGAGTTTGAGTGCCGCGCCTACGTGGACGAGCTCAAAGCAGACGCCCAAGCCGGCAAGCTGCCGTGCAATCTGCAGGTCTTTAACCTGTACGACGTGATGCTCGACATTTGCGAGCAGCGCCGTATTTTGCGTGCGATTCCCCGGCGTGAGGCGAAGGTCGGCTCGGAGGCCCAGATCAAAGAGCTTCAGAAGCCCTGTAGCTCCAAGAGCTTTGCCCAGTACCTCTTGGAGCATACCCAGCCACATCAGCCCGGCGACGTGATCTTGCTCACGGGTGTGGGCGAGGTCTTTCCGCTACTGCGCGTGCACAACCTGCTCAACGACATGCTTGCCGATTTTGGCACCGTGCCCGTCGTTGTCATGTATCCCGGCAGCTTTGACGGCCGCCAGCTCAAGTTGTTCAACAAAGAGAACGCCAGCAACTATTACCGCGCGTTCGATATTTCTTAGGAGCGACAGATGATCATCCAAGACCTGTTTTCTAAGGACATCAACCGTTCCATCAACGGCGTCGTCAAGGTGCAAGATGCCAGCGACGATTCGGTGCGCCAGGAGCTCGACGAGTACGTGGTGACGCGCGAGCTGCAGGGTCATTTTGCGCGCTTCTTCGAGGCGTACGATAAGGCCCTCGAGGTTCCCACCGACAACATGGGCGTGTGGATCAGCGGCTTCTTTGGCTCCGGTAAATCGCACTTCCTCAAGATGCTCTCGTATCTGCTGCAAAACGATGAGATTGCCGGCAAGCCCGCCGTCGATTACTTTAAGGGCAAGATTTCCGATCCCATCGTAGCCGCCAGGGTTCGTCGTTGCTGCGAGGTTCCCACCGAGGCGATCTTGTTTAACATCGACAGCAAGGGTGGCCAGTGGAAAGAGGGTGACACCTCGCGCACGGCCCTGCTGCGCGCCTTCGAGCGTGTGTTCTTTGAGCACCTGGGCTTTTTTGGCGAGGATCTAAAGCTCGCACGCCTGGAGCAGCATATCGACAGCAAGGGTAAGACGCAGGAGTTCCGCGCTGCCTACGAGCGCATCAGCGAAGGCGACTGGCTCGCGGACCGTGAGAGCTACAGCTACTTTGAGGATTACATCGTTGAGGC
>DXZV01000124.1 GCA_019419485.1 Collinsella sp. | reverse complement strand
CCAGCTCCGCGCTGACGTCCCACGGCATCGATCTCATCGATGAAGATGATCGACGGGGCCTGGGACTTGGCCTCCTTAAAGAGGTCACGCACACGGCTGGCGCCGACACCCACGAACATCTCGACAAAGTCGGAACCCGAGATGCTAAAGAACGGCACGCCCGCCTCGCCGGCAACGGCCTTGGCCAGCAGCGTTTTACCGGTGCCCGGAGGGCCAACCAGCAACACGCCACGCGGGATCTTGGCGCCCAGCTTGCGATAGCGATCCGGATCGCTCAAAAAGTCACGGATCTCCTCGAGCTCCTCGACTGCCTCGTCCACGCCGGCAACGTCTTCAAACTTGACCTTGGGGCGTGTGGCCTCGTTGGTCTTGGCGTTGGTCTTGCCAAACTGCATGTTCCTGTTGTTGGCGCCCATCATCTGGCGCATAAAGTAGAACATGATGGCGATAAGGGCGATCGTCGGAAGCACACTCATCGCCAAGTCGCCCCAAAAATCGGGATCGTTGGTGTTGACGATGTACTTGGTATCGGGGTGCTCCGCCATGAGCTCGGCAAGCGAATCGGAGCCGACATAGGTCGAGGAGAAGCTCTTGAGCTCGCTCGTATCGCCCTTGTCCTTCTTCGTCTTCCAGTAATGACCCGTCACGCTTCCGTCTTGAACCGTATAGGTCAGATCTTCGACGCGATCCTGCTTGATGGCGCTGACCATCTCGCTCGTCGCGAGCTTAACGGTATTGCTGGAGCTGGCAAAGCCGGAGCCCATATTAAAGAAGGCATAGCCCAGAAGCGCGCAAGCCAAAAGAAAATACAGCCAGCCCGTACGCGTGGGCTTCTTGCCTCCGGGCATCCCCGGGATCTTAGGCTCCCGGGGAGTCTGGGAATTGTTATCGTTACGGTCGTCGGGCATCTTACGAATAAACCTCCGGTTTCAAAATGCCCAGATACGGAAGGTTGCGATAGCGCTCGGCATAGTCGAGGCCGTAGCCCACCACAAAGGCATCGGGGCAATGGGTTCCAACATACTTGGGCGTGATGGCCGAGACGCGGCCCTCAACGTCCTTCCACAGGAAGGCAGCGACCTCCAGAGAAGCGGGCTTGCGGCTCTCGAGGTTCTTCATCAGATACTTGAGCGTCAGGCCCGAGTCCAGAATGTCCTCGACGATCAGCACGTCGCGACCGCGGATGTCGATATCCAGGTCCTTAATGATACGCACGATACCCGAGGACTTCACACCGTCGCCGTAGCTCGAAACAGCCATGAAATCGATGTTGGTCGGCAGCTCGATCTTACGCATCAGGTCGCCCATAAAGACCACGGCGCCGCGCAGGACCGCAATCAGCACCAGATCCTTACCCGCGTAGTCGCGAGTAATCTGCTCGCCTAGGCGAGAGACGATACCGTCGATATCCTCCTGCGTGAACAGAACCTTCTCGATATCCGGATGTTGAGAAGCCATGACAACCCTTTCTTGTGCTTATCGCCCACACACCGCCGTATGGACGCGAACTTCACATTCTAGCAGCGCACGGGGTAAATTTACCAGCCCGTGCGCCATCAGCGCGGGAATACCGTCAACGTCGCACAGAATAGCAGGCGTGGGACGCTATTCCGCATCGACCACGCGGAGCAGATATGCCACGCGCGTTGCGGCCGTGCACTTAAAACGCTCGTCCGCGCGAACTCCGGCGACCCACACCACGGCACCTCCCGGAGCCGTTCTTACCACGGGTACGCCAGAGCGGTCTGAAACAGGAATGCGCGCCTCGTTCAACAGGTCTGACACTTTCTTGCTTCGGCCGTTCATCCCCAACGGGCACATCACGTCTCCCGGCACAGGGCTATCCACCCACAGGCGCGCCGATCGTGCCTCGGTGGGAATCTCCCCGCGCGAGCCGGCTAACATCCGCTCGCTATCGCGGTCGGCAAACCCCAGGGCCGCCGCATCCACCAAGGCCGCAACCTTTCCGGCAGCAGCAAGCTCGCGGGCACGGTGCACGATATTGCACCCCGGCTCCACAGCCATCGGCTCCGCTGTCAGCATATGCCCCGCCCCCAGCGGCAGACGACCGGGAACGGAGATCCAATCGGCCACTAAACCCTCGCGCGCCGCCGGGGCCTTGAACGCCAGCGTGCCAAACTCCACACGGGCATCAATTCCCGCAGGAAGCGTAACCGAGCCCGAGCCCGCAGCGACGCAGGCGAGCACGCGCTCCACGTGCCGCATCTCCGGTCGCGCGTCGGGATCGATGCGCTTAATCGCCAATCGCACGATACGCCGTGCAATCGCAACCTCAGCGGCGGCAAGACGGCGCGCATCGAGCACAAGTGCGCCCGCCGCTTCCTTGCGCAGGCAGCTTCGAAACGCCTGTGCCGAAAGCTGGAAAAGAAAGGCGTCTTCGTCGCCCAGAATTTCGCAAGCGGCGCCAATCGTCTTACAGACGCTCGCGTTGCGCTGTGCCACCACCGGCATCACCCGATGGCGTACATAGTTGCGCAGGTACGAAACGTCCTCGTTGCTTTCATCTTCCCGCCATGGCTGACCGTGCACCTGCAGATAGCTCACGAGCTCATCGTGCGTGAGGTCGAGCAAGGGGCGAACCACAATGTTCCGACGGCGCGGAATGCTCGATAGACCCGCGGGACCCGACCCTTTAATGGCATTCATCAAAAATGTTTCCGCGCGGTCCGACGAAGTATGCGCGGTACAGATACGAGCCGCCGTCCGCGGTGCGCCCGATTCGGCACAAAGTTCGCGAACATATCTCCGTGCCGCGGCATAGCGCACCTCGCGAGCCGCAGCCTCGATATTGCCCGATTCGTCATCAAAATAGGCATGCTCAACACACAGCGGCAAGCCGTATTGCGCGCACAGGTCACGTACAAAGGCCTCGTCGCCATCGGATGCCTCCCCGCGCAGATGATGGTTTACATGCAGCACGTGCAATCGCTCGCGCGCAATGGGAGCGACGCCGCGCCCGTCCTGGATATCCAGCTTTGATGTGCAAGCCATAAGGAGCAGCGCCGTCGAGTCCGCACCGCCTGATACCATGAGCACTACGGGGGCAGCGGCCTGCCGCGTTGCCAGGACGCTCTTATCCGTCCTCGGCGCGGCATGATGTCCATAGTGCTGAGATACCGTTGGCATTCGCTTCCTCCTCTATTCGTCCGCACTCATTGTATCCTTTGGAATCTTATGTCTCGCCTGCACCTTCATATCCTCGGCAGCGGCTCAAAAGGCAACTGCGCACTCGTCGAGGGGCCTCAGGGGCTCATCATGATCGACAACGGCCTGTCCCGCCGCGAGACACTTAAACGCATGGCGGAGCTTGGCCTCTCGGCAGACGACGTCGCCGCTCTTGTAATCACCCATGAGCATGGTGACCATATCAAGGGGCTCGATGTATGGTGCAAGCACTGGCATGGTCCCCTCTTTGCCAGCAGGGATACCCTTTCATGCAAAGAAAACCTCGCGCACCTGCCCGTAGAGGAATTTGACCCCGGCGACACGCTCCCCATTGCCGGCATCCACGTGCAAACCTACTCAACATCGCACGATGTCATCAATCCTGTCGGCTATCGATTTAATGCTCTCGATGATTCCATTGGGTTTGCCACCGACACCGGAGAGTTATCGAGCAAGGCCATAGGCATCCTCAAAGACTGTCGAGTTCTCGCGCTCGAAAGTAACCACGATGTAACTATGTTGCGCGAAGGAGCGTACCCCCGCTTTCTTCAGGAGCGCATCCTGTCCACAAAGGGGCACCTCTCCAACAACCAGGCCGCCGAAGCCGCGCGCGAACTTGTTACCGATCGCACCGAACAACTCATCGCCATGCACATCAGCCAGGACAATAATCGTCCAAGCCTTACCGTCAAAAGCTATGCCAACGCGCTTGATGCAAGTCTCGATGATGAACTCGGCAGTTCTGCCACCCGTCTTCAAGGGCCGCGGAAGCTCTCGATACGCCCTGCAAGCCAGTATCAACCGACAACAATTCAATAGCCCCTCAAGACAACAAAGGGGGGCTGGGAATCACTTCCCAGCCCCCCTTAACTCATACTCTCGATTGAAGCAGAGCCATCGTTAGTCGATGGAGATCTTCGTAACGTTCTTCTTCTCGACAATCTTGGGAACCGTAACGGTCAGGATGCCGTCAGCATACTTAGCCGAAAGGCCCTCGCTCGAAGCGTCCTTCAGATACACGCCGCGCGTCGCGCTGTACGAGCTAAACTCCTTCTGCAGGAAGTTCTTGCCCTCGTTCTCCTCGTCCTCCACAACGTTCACGCTAATCGACAGGCGACCCTCGTTAAGCTCAACGTCGATATCATCCTTAGCGACGCCGGTCAGATAGGCCTTGACCTCATAACCATCGCCCTTGTCCTCGACATCAACGGGGAACGCCTTGGAAGCAATCGAGTTGTTTGCCAGATCGGTCATATCATCAAACAGATCGAACAGCGAGCTAGCAGAAGGACGGACGCCAAAAACCGAACGATAAGGAACCATGCTTGCCATGTTTACCACTCCTTGTAAGGACTGCCGAGCCATCTTCTAGGTGGTTGGGACTTCTTTTGACGCTCATATATATGCCCAACCGCTTCTTATATATACATCGACTATAAAGTTTTTTGAGTCTATTGATATAAGCATATCTGAGTCTGGTTGACTAAGGTTTGTTCTAATAAACGGAATTTGAACGAAGGCTTAAATAATGTATGCAATCCCATCAAAACTAGACGGCTGGCTTACAATGGGCGCATACACGATATTGATGACGAACTAAGGGCATCATGGACGATCAAAAACAGGACAACACGTTTATGCCGGAGCAGGACGAAGCATCCAGCCCGCAACCGATTCGATTCCATCGCCCCCACATCTCGCAAGAGCCCATCAATGACCCAGAGCCCAAATATGTGACAAGAAACCGATATCAAACACTCGAAGAAGCGCAAACGGGGCGCAAACATATGGGCGTCGCCTCGGGAGACCCTGTATATCTGAAAGACGCACCATTATCTAAAAACAGCGTAGCTAGTGATGAGCCGATGAAAGCATCCGCCGCTCATCAACAAAGAGGGCCTCGACCCAAGCAAACCTTGACGCATTCGGCTCGCTATCTCGAAACGCCAAAACAGGGAAAGTCAATCTTCGTTTCGTCAAGTAAACGACGCAAGCAGCATCAGCTGACAATCCTGCTTATGATCATTGCAGCCATAGCAGTTGCCCTTGTTATACGATTTATTTTCTTTAAATAAAGGCTCAATACCGAAAACAACAAGATCGTCTGGTGTAATTGAGTCATTTACACCCCGTAAACGCAAAAAAGGGGCAGGCCGCGAGGCCTCCCCCTTCTTCAATCTCGATGACGGCTCGGTGCCGTCCACCGGTCAGCGGCGCCCTGGCCTCCCACGGGC
>DXZV01000123.1 GCA_019419485.1 Collinsella sp. | reverse complement strand
ATAAGCGAAACGCGAAAAGGGGGCTCGCCATGTGGTGGGTCCCCTTTTGAACATTGGAGAAGACCATGGGTATTAAAGCGTGTGCGGCTGGTTTTTGCTGTGCGGACGTCTATCAAAACATCGGCGTGTTCTATCCGACTGGTAATGGCATTGACTGGGGTATCCATCTTGCACGACTGGGCGTTTCGGTATCCGCCGTGTCGGTTGTCGGCAAGGACGAGTACGGAGACAAGATGAGAGAGGCGCTGGCCGCCGAGGGGTTTGATATCTCTCATCTGCGGGTGGAGGATGGCGACACCTCGGTGATGCTCATGGCATTGAAAGACGGCGTCGATCGCGTGCATCTCGAGGCAATCGATGGCGTAATGGAGACATATCGTCCGAATGAAGATGACCGGGCGTTTATCCTAGAGCATGACATCATTCATACCGACCTGTTCGGCAATTGTTTGGACCTCCTGCCCGAGTGGCATGATGCGGGCAAGACGGTGGTTATGGACTTCTCGGTGTTCAGCCAGGATCCCGAATATGCCTGCGAGAATCATTTTCCCTACGTTGACTACGCATTTATGTCGTTTGAAGATGACACTCCGGAGCTGCGGGACTGGGTACGTCACGCGCAGGAATTGGGGCCGCGCGTTGCGGTTGCCACGCTTGGCGAGAAGGGAAGCATTGCCTATGACGGTGAGCGCTTCTATGAGTGCGGGATCGTGCCGGCGGAGAAGGTCGTTAATACCGTGGGTGCCGGCGACTCGTATATCGCCGGGTTTACCAAGGGCGTGATCGATGGCCTTGATATTCCGGCGTGTATGAAGGCGGGCGCTGAGCTGTCGTCCCGAGTGATTGGTTCGTTTGAGCCGTACTAGGGTCAAATGCCTGGAAAGGAGTACGAAATGGTTATCGACATGTTGGTCCATCCTATGCTCTACGGCGAGATCTGTACGCCGGGTGATGAGCCTGATGGATTCGGTTTTTGGTCACGAGAATTTGGTATGGGGCATATGGGCCCCATGGATTGGGATGAGCTTCAAGTCGAGATGGACGTCTGCGATGTGCAGAAGAGCGTGCTCATGCCGCTCGATGTAACCACGGCATGCGGAGGGCACTTTGGCACCAATGACCAGATTGCCATGCTGGTTGCCGCACATCCCGATCGTCTGTGGGGATTTGCGAGCGTAGACCCGCAGGTGAGCGGTGCCGCAGACGAATTGGAGCGCGCCTTTACCGAGTTGGGGGCAAAGGGGCTTTGCCTGCATCCGGCAAAGCAGGGTTTTGCCCCCGATGATGCTGTGGCCGAGCCGCTTTACGAACTGTGCGAGCGCTATAACAAGCCGGTGGTTTTCCATGCCGGTATGTCTTGGGAGCCGGGCGCAGAGCTCTCGCGCAGTAACCCGCTTGCATTTGAGCACACAATCGCAACGCATCCAAATGTGCGTTTTAGTTTGACCCATTTTGGCTGGCCCTGGGTGCGCGAGACCGTGGCGATGCTGCTCAAGTATCCCAACTGCTACGCGGACACCTCTATCACTTACATCGATTCGCCCGAGGAGATGATGCAGCGTCTTTTCACGGTCGATATGGGGCCGCTGTGGTATGAGCGCGCGCTATCGCACCAAGTGATGTTCGCCAGCAATACGCCGCGCTTCCGTGCATTCAAACTCAAGCGGGCGCTCGATACCGTGCCCATGCGCGATGATGCGCGAGAAAGGCTCTACTGGGGTAATGCTCTGCGTTTTCTTGAAGGGGATGAGTGAACATGGTGACGCTCGAGACATTGAGCTATCTATCGACTGCTCCGGACCAGTTCATCGATATTACCGAAGACGTGCACGCTGCCATCGAACGCAGCTCGGTGACGAATGGCTTGGCAGCGATTATTTTGTCGCATACGACCTGCGGAATCGTGGTAAACGAGGGGCTGCCCTGCGTGGAGACGGATCTTATGGAGACGCTTGATCGCATCGCCCCACTCGATGCCCCCTATGCGCATGCACACTTCCTGCCGAGCTATGGAGCCACCGGCAACAACTCCTGTGGGCATATCAAGAGCATGATTTGTGGAAACAGTTGCTTCTTTCCCGTCCAAGATGGCCACATCGTGTGCGGAGGTGCCCAGAACATCTATCTTGCGGAGTTTGACGGTCCGCAGAAGCGAAAAGTGTACGTCGAGGTGCTGGGGGAGTAACGTCCCTGCAATAACCCTATTAAGGAGCACGTTATGTCGTTTCTAACTTCGATGTTCAAGACCGAAAAGCCGGTTATCGGAATGCTGCACCTGCGTCCTCTGCCAGGTGATCCGTTGTATTATCCGGGTGGAATCGTATCGCAGGTCGTGGAAGCCGCCAAGCGCGATCTCGAAGCGTTGCAGCAGGGCGGTGTCGATGGCATTTTGATTACCAATGAGCTCTCGATGCCCTATGAGCAGCACGTTTCTCCCTCAACCCTTGCATCGATGGGCTATGTAATCGGGGCTCTGTCCCATGATTTGTCGACTCCTTGGGGAGCTGAGGCTATTTACGATGGTGATGCCACAATCGAGCTGTGCGCTGCCGTCGATGCGCAGTTTACGCGCTGCAATTTTTGCGGTGCCTGGGCCGGTGATCTCGGGCTGATTAACCGAGATTTCGCGCACACCATGCGTCGCAAGGCGGCGCTGCGCTTGGACGACCTCAAGCTTTTTCACTTCATCACGAGCGAGGGGGAGGTTTATCTCAACGACCGCACGACTGCGGACATTGCCGATTCACTTCTCTTTAATTGCCTACCGGATGCGATGGTCATCGGCGGTTCGGCTGCCGGTCGTGGCGCTTCGGGCGAGCTTGCCGATGAGGTTCGCGATCGTGTTGGCGAAGTGCCTGTGGTATGTGGCACCGGTTGTCGCGAAAATACCGTGGCTGACGTATTTGCTCACTACGATGGCGCGTTTGTCGGCACGTGCTTAAAGCACGACGGAAAGCTGGATGCCCCGGTTGATGTTGAGCGGGTGGTTCGTTTTATGGCTGCCGCTCGTACGGCGCGAGGGGAGTAGGCACCTATGGCGCTCTATCTGGGTATTGATATTGGGACAAGTGCCTCTAAAGGCGTTTTAATCGATAATCGATGCAACATCGTTTGCCAAGCCTCTTGTGGACATGAGACGGACAACCCGTGTGATGGATGGTACCAGCATGATGCTGAGGCAGTTTGGTGGGGCGATTTTTGCCGCTTGTCGCGCGAGCTGGTGATGCGATCGGGGGTTAACGCGGCGCAGATCGGATGCGTGGGCCTTTCCGCGTTGGGTTGCGACTGTGTGCCGGTCGATACCGAGTGCAACGCGCTGGCGCCCGCGATTTTGTATGGAGTCGATGCACGTTCGAAGCCGCAGATTGACGAGCTTCTTTCCGAATATGGGCCAGATCGCGCACGCGAGCTTTTCGGGCACGATCCCTGTTCGTCAGATATTGCTCCAAAGATCTTGTGGTTTAAGGAGAATATGCCCGAGGTGCACGAACGCGCTGCGAAGTTCCTGACGGCGTCATCGTTTCTGTGCGCGAAGTTGACGGGGTGTTTTACGGTGGACCGTTATTTGGCGGAGGATTTTCTTCCCCTATACGATCGCTACACTTGGAAGGTTGATGCTCGGGAATGTGCTCGTTTCTGCCGGCCTGACCAGATGGCGGAGGTAATGTCGGCTACCGATATTGCCGGGGTGATTACGCAGCGTGCGGCTGAGGCGACGGGGCTCGTGGCGGGGACACCTGTCTTGGTGGGAACGGGCGACTCTGGTGCCGAGGCCATTTCGACGGGTGTATTCCGTCCCGGCGATATGATGGTTCAGTTGGGGAGCACGGCGTATTTCATCTACTTAGCTGATCATATGGTCGATGATGCCCGCCTGTGGCCAGGAACGTTTATCATTCCCGGAACTTACGGGATCTGCGCGGGGACCAATACGGCGGGTGCACTCACATCGTGGTTGCGCCAAGAGCTGTATCGCGACGCCGTAGAGGCCGAGGGCCACGGTGGCCCCGATGCATATTCGGTTATGGTGCATGATGCCGCCGATGTGGCGCCGGGTGCCGATGGGCTCCTGTGTCTGCCGTACTTTGCGGGGGAGCGTACTCCGCTCAATGATCCCGAGGCGCGTGGCGTCTTCTTTGGCCTGACCGGAAGGCATACGCGAGCCCATATGGTTCGCGCCGCCTTGGAAGGCGTCGCGTATACCGTTGCATCCCATGTCGACATTATCGAGCGAGAGCATGGACTGCCAATTGGGCGCATTATGCTTGTCGGAGGTGGAACCAAGAATCCAGTTTGGATGCAGGCTATCGCCGACGTATGCGGGCGCGAGGTCTCGGTTGCCAAGGTTACGGTGGGCGCATGCTTCGGTGATGCCATCATGGCATCTCTCGCAGGTGGCGCCTATGCATCATGGGATGAACTCGCCCAAGTCCTTGGCGTTGCACAAACAATCGCGCCCGATATGGCTGCCCACGAGCTATATGCGTCGCGCCGTCATATCTTTGACGAATTGTATGCACGCAACCGTGATCTCATGCACGAATTGGTGTAATGCTGCCGAATTGTACTGCCTGCCAATAGGGACTGCGTTGTGCGATTCGCATGTCCCTTGGCATTTTTGCCCACAGGGGTTAGCGAAGGTCAAAAACAGAGTGCGCATTTGCTAAAACTACCGACTCGATGCGCTTTGCGTCACAGTTTTTGAGTGAGGCAGTGCGCATCGAGGTCCTTGCGAGCGATCTGATGAGCGATTGCACGCTTGTTTCTGTGTTTGGCTCGGCCGGCGCATCGGTCTCGAGCAGTAGACGGTCGAGTGGAATCTGTCGGGCATATTCGCGACCGCGCTTGGTGGCGAGCATGCGCTCGTTCACGGAAAAATAGCAGCCTGCGTTTCGCGCGCGGACGAGTTCGTCCGAAGTGCCGCTAAACCAGTGGAAGATGATAACGGGGGAGTCGGAGTTTGGGATGAGTAGTCCATGCGATTCGAGGACGTTCAGTACGGTTCCCGCCGAACGAACGGCGTGAATTGATATCACGCGCCCGGTAAGAGGATGCTGCACGAGCGCATCGCAGAGCCGGTCAAATGCCTGTATTTGTAGCGGCTCACTTCCAGCAAAGCGCGCGGAAAAGTCGAGTCCGACTTCGCCGATATAGCGCTCTTGGGCAGCAACTTCGCAAAGCAGATTGATTTCAGCGTTGCCATATCGTCCGTCGGCGAGCCACCAGGGATGGAGGCCGATGCCGGCAAAGATATTTGAACGGCCGCAGGCGCGCTTCTTGGCGCGTGCAAAGTCGTGCGGATCGACGCCGCAGTCAAATAGAATCAGGCCCAGCGCCGTTGCCTCATCGGCAACGGCGTCCGGGTGAGCCATTAGATCAAGATGGCAGTGTGCATCAAATAACCGGGGCTCCATCTCGGCGCGCTCCGCTAGTCTAGGCGCTGGCCATCGGCGCGCACGCGCTCGGTGCCGCGGCCACTGATC
>DXZV01000122.1 GCA_019419485.1 Collinsella sp. | reverse complement strand
ATGTTAAGACCATCATGAAGCAGGCCGGTACCGCCATGATGGGTATCGGTACCGCTTCTGGGGACACCCGTGCCGTCGACGCTGCCCAGCAGGCTATTTCCAGCCCGCTGCTCGAGAGCTCCATCGATGGCGCTACGCGCGTCCTGCTTTCCATTGCCGGTTCCAAGGACCTGGGTATTCAGGAGATCAGCGACGCTGCCGACGTTGTCGCCAACGCCGTCGACCCCGAGGCCAACATCATCTTCGGTACCGTTGTCGACGAGTCCCTGGGCGATCAGGTGCGTATTACCGTCATCGCTACGGGCTTCTCCGACTCCAACGTCAACCGTCAGGACGAGCTCTTCGCTGCACAGCAGTCCCAGAGCAAGGCCGCTGCTTCTACCGAGCCGCAGCGCACCGCTCCTGCCACGAGCCCGGCTCAGGCTGCCCCGACTCGCAACGTCGGTGGTACCGAGCTCCCCAACTTTGGCAACGACCAGTTTGAGCTTCCTGACTTCCTCAAGCGCGGCAGCTTCTAGTTCGTTTTTCTCAGCGACCTGTATGGGGTGCGTCCGATTGGGCGCACCCTTTTTGTTGTGTTTTGCCTTTGTAAACGAAAGCCTCCAATCTCCTTACGTTCCCCTTACGTTTAGCCCCTACCGCTGCGGGTATCCTTTTAATGAAGTATGGCAGCCGTGTGGCACGGACTGCTGCGGCGTCGCCGCGATACTTGTGTTATTAGGAGGCTTTAGTATGGCAGCACGTGCGGACAGCGTTTCGCGTGTCGACCATGATGGAGTTACGTTGGTAGAGGGCGCGACGCACGATGTTCGCTTTGCTTTTACCGAACGCGCCGGCGGTGTTTCCGAAGATGCGTACTCCTCACTCAATCTGGGCTCGCATGTTGGCGATGACCCCTTTGCCGTTCAAGAAAATCGTCGCCGCGCACTCGAGGCCTTGGGTGCCGCCGAGTGCGAGCACAACCTGCTTGTTCCCAATCAAGTACACGGTGACCATGTCGTGACGGTGACCTCGAACGGTGCTGATGATCTCGAGAACATTCGCGAGCAGATTGCCGAGGGCTGCGATGCCATCGTCTGCATGGCCCGTGAGGTACCCGTGATGCTCTGCTTTGCCGATTGCGTTCCCGTGGTGCTGGTGGCTCCCGGCGGCTTTGCCGTGGTGCACTCTGGTTGGAAGGGCACGATTGCGCGCATTTCCGCCAAGGCGTGCCAAGCGCTCTGCGAGGCGGCTGGCTGCAAGCCGGACGACATCTCTGCCTACATTGGGCCCCATATCCTGGGCGACGAGTACGAGGTGTCCCAAGAACTTATGGATCGCTTTGCCGCCGAGTTCGCGTGCATCGATGCCTCTGCTTCTTGTATGCTCGATCTTTCCGCCGCCATTCGCGAGGCGCTGATGGACGCCGGCGTCGAGGCGAGCAGCATTGTGGACACCAAGCTTTCCACCGTTCGTCAGAACGACCGCTTTTATTCCTACCGCAACGAGGGCGGCACCTGTGGGCGCCATGCTGCGATCGGCGTGATGCTATGAGAAAGATCGCATCGGTCCTGAGTGCTGCAGTGCTTACGCTCACGCTGTGTGCTTGCTCCTCGGGATCTTCCACATCTTCTATTACCGTGGCCGGCTCGACCACGTGCCTTCCCATTGCCGAGATCGCAGCCGAGGGCTTTAAGGAAGAGGCCGGCACCGATGTGCTCGTCTCCGGCCTTGGCTCCTCTGCGGGTATCGAGGCCGTCAGCAACGGCACGGCCGACATCGCCAGCTCGTCTCGTGGCCTCAATGCCGACGAACAAGACCTTGGCCTGACCCCGATCGTAATCGCGCACGACGGCATCGCAGTCATCGTGAACGACGACAACCCGGTCGACAATCTCTCGACCGAGCAGCTCCGCGATATTTACGCCGGCAAGATCACCAACTGGAAGGAAGTCGGCGGAGGGGACCTGAAGATTCAGGTTATCAACCGCGACGAGGCGTCCGGTACGCGCGAGGCCTTCCGTACCATCGTGATGGACGGCATGCCGTTCGATCGCCGCTCGGCCGTTCTTTCGGGTACGGGCCAAGTGCGCGACGTCGTGTCCCGCTCGCATGGCGCCATTGGCTACATCTCGCTGGGTTTTGTCGAGAGCCTCAACGCCACGACCTCGGTTAAGGCCGTTTCGGTCAACCATGTCGAGGCATCCGAGAAGACGGTCGCAAGTGGCGGCTATCCCATCTCGCGCGACCTTTACTTCTTTGTGAAGGGTACGCCTTCGCATCAGGCGCAGGACTACATTGACTATGTGACGTCCGAGAAGATGGACAAGCAGATTCGCGAGGCGGGCTTTATTCCCGTCACCAACGACGGAAAGGGGAGTGAGTAGCGTGGAAGCACAGGAAACCCCCCAGATTGAGCAGGAGGCTCAGACGCCCAAAAAGCGTGAGTTGGCGTTGGTGTCGCGTAGCACCTATCTCAAGGAGAAGGCGCTGCAGTGGATCTTCTTTGCCTGCGCGTTCTTGGCGGTCGTCACCGTCATCCTGATCTTTGTCTTTACCACGTACTCGGCGCTGCCCGTCTTTACCGACATCGGCCTGGCGGACTTCTTTAGCTTTACGTGGGCGCCATCCGAGGGCCACTACGGCATCATGTCGCTGCTGGCGGGCTCTGGTCTGGTGACGGTCGGTGCGCTCGCCATGGGCGTGCCCCTGGGTGTGGGCACGGCTGTATATCTGGTCGAGATCGCCAGCAAGCGCGTGCGCAGGCTCATCAGCCCCGCCGTCGACCTGCTGGCGGGCATCCCCTCCATCATCTACGGTTTCTTTGGCATGGTCATCATCCGCCCGTTTATCGCGCAGCTGACCGGCGGTCTTGGCTTTGGCGCGCTGACGGCGTGGTTTGTGCTTGCCATCATGATCGTTCCCACCATTACCACGCTCACGATCGATGCCCTCAATTCCATCCCCATGGGCATTCGCGAGGCGTCCTATGCCATGGGTGCCACCAAGTGGCAGACCATCTACAAGGTCGTGCTGCCTGCAGCCAAGCTGGGCATTGTCGATGCAATTGTCTTGGGTATGGGGCGTGCCATCGGTGAGACCATGGCCGTGCTGATGGTCGTGGGCAACGCCCCGGTCATTCCAGATAGCATCTCGAGCCCCATCTCGACGCTCACGAGCCAGATCGCACTCGACATGAGCTATTCCTCGGGCCTGCATCGCTCGGCTCTGTTTGGCATGGGCGTGGTCCTGTTTATCATCTCAGCTGCACTGGTGGGTATCGTTCGCCTGATTTCAAAGAAGAGGGGGTAGGCTATGTCCGATTCCGTTGACACGACGGTCGATACGACATCGTCGCGCGAGCTCATCAAGCGTGCCCTTTCCCATGGCAAGAAGGGCCGCATCAACAAGGACCTGTCCAACAAGATTATGCTCGGCGTGTTTCGCGCCGCGGCCTATATCACCACCCTGGTGTTGCTTGCCATCATCGCCTACGTGGTCATCAACGGTCTTCCGCATATCTCGCTCGACTTTATCTTCGGCTGGCCGCAGGGCGTAAACGCCGAGGGCGGCATTTGGCCCACGATCGTCTCGACTATCTACGTGACGGCACTCGCCATGCTCATCTGCACGCCGGTTGCCGTCTTGGCTGCGGTCTATCTGGCTGAATACGCCAAGCAGGGCAAGATTGTCGACATCATCCGCTATGCTGCCGATGCTCTGGCCTCGGTGCCTTCCATCGTTATGGGCCTCTTTGGTTACGCCTTGTTTGTTGAGGCCATGGGCCTGGGTCTTTCGATGGTTTCGGCCGCCCTGGCACTGGCACTTCTGATGCTGCCTATCGTCATGCGCACCACCGAGGAGGCAATCCGCGCCGTTCCGCGCTATATCCGTTGGGGCGCATATGGCCTGGGCGCCACCAAGTGGCAGGTCGTCTCCAAGATCGTGCTTCCTTCGGCCTTTGGCCGCATTGCCACCGGCATCGTCCTTGCCATCGGCCGCGCCATCGGCGAGACTGCGGTGGTGCTCTACACCATGGGTCAGGCCATCAACCTGCCTATATCGCCGCTCGATTCCGGTCGCCCCATGACCGTTCACCTTTATCTGCTTGCCAATGACGGCATCAACATGAACGCAGCCTACGGCACCGCGCTATTGCTGATGGCGATTATTCTGGCCTTCAACCTGTTTGCGCGTTATCTGTCGCGCAAGCGCCGCTAGTTAAGGAGTCCCATGTCCGTCTATCAGTCCGCTCCCACGCCGGAGCAAGCGGCCATCACGGCCAAGGATTTCAACTTTTGGTACGGTGACTTTCATGCGCTGACGGGGCTCGACCTCAACATCGCCAAAAACGCCATCACCTCGTTTATCGGTCCTTCGGGCTGCGGCAAATCGACGTTTTTACGCTGCATCAACCGTATGAACGACCTTATCGAGGGCACTCGTGTCGAGGGTGCCATGACGCTCGACGGCAACGATATCTATGCCGAGGGCGTTGACCCGGTCGACCTTCGCCGCCGCGTGGGCATGATCTTTCAGCAGCCCAACCCGTTCCCCAAATCCATCTACGAGAATGTCGCTTTTGGCCCTCGTCTGCAGGGCGTGACTAGCAAAAGCGACCTCGATGACATCGTGGAAGAATCGCTCAAGCGCGCCAACCTCTGGAAAGAGGTATCCAATCAGCTCAACAAGGATGGTTTGGCGCTCTCGGGCGGTCAACAGCAGCGTCTGTGCATCGCGCGTGTGCTTGCGGTGCAGCCCGATGTCCTTCTGATGGACGAGCCCTGCTCCGCCATCGACCCCACGTCCGTATCTAAGGTCGAGGATCTGATGGCCGAGCTGGCGCCCGAGATGACGATCATCATCGTCACGCATTCTATGCAGCAGGCCGCTCGCATTAGCGACTACACCGCATTTTTCTTGCAGGAAGTTGCCGGTGAGCCCGCCACGCTCATCGAGTATGGTCAAACCGACGCGATCTTCACCAGCCCGGTGGATTCGCGGACGGAAGACTATATCACCGGCCGCTTTGGCTGATCGGTGCGACTAGTCCCAAGCCGATCGGACCTGGTCCGGTGCGTATTCACTGTGCGGGCGGCATGACCGCACCCAACTGATTGGAGTGAACCATGCGCAAACTGTTTTCCCGTCAGCTCATCGAGGCCCGTCACGAGATGTTGAGCATCTACGAGGCCGTCGATCTTGCCCTTCACGACGCCGTGAAGGCCTATGTGACCGACGACCGCAAGCTCGCCACTAAGACCAAGAAGCGCACGCTTTCGATTGATGCTCGCTGCGCCAACTTGGAGGCCGTGTGCTACAACCTGATCGCTACGCAGTCGCCGGTCGCCTCCGACTTCCGTTTGCTGCAGACGATTATCTACGTCGACTTTAACCTGCAGCGCATGACCGATAAGGTTCGCCAGATCTGCCGCGCCACGCGTCACATGGTCAAGGCCGACATCTCGCTGCCTCAGGAGCTCGTCGGCACGGTTGAGGCCGAGGCCGAGGCCGTGTACCAGGTGCTGGGCTCGTCGCTGTCCGCGCTCGTCACCAAC
>DXZV01000121.1:4875-5554 GCA_019419485.1 Collinsella sp. | reverse complement strand
CTGCTGCACCAGAACAGCCAGATTGTGATGCTCAACCGCAAGCTCGAAGAGCTCGCCCACAAGGGCCGCCCCATCACCGCGCGCGACGGCATCGATAAGCTGGCCGAACAGCGCATGCCACGCTACCGCGCCTGGGCCGACTACATCATCGACTCACGCGATTGCGCCGCCAACACCGCGCAAGCCCTTCTCGACACCCTCCCACCCGCTCTCTAATCAAAACCACCACAAAGGGGACAGGCACCTTTGTGGTGGTTTTCCAATCGCAAAGGACCCAGCCATGAAAGCACTCGTCATCAACGGCCCCAACCTCAACATGCTCGGTATTCGCGAGCCGGGCATCTACGGCAGCGACAACTACGACCGCCTGGTCCAGATCTGCCAGGAGGCGGGCGCTGCACAGGGTTTTGACGAAATCGAGGTCTTCCAGTCCAACCACGAGGGCAGCATCGTCGACAAGATCCAGGAGGCTTACGGCAAGGTCGACGGCATCGTCATCAACCCGGCGGCCTACACTCACACCAGCGTAGCCATCCTGGACGCGCTCAAGGCCGTCGCCATCCCTGCCGTCGAAGTCCACATCAGCGCCGTAGAGACGCGCGAGGACTTCCGCCAGGTGAGCTACGCCCGCCTGGCCTGCTTCGCCACCATCACCGGAGAAGGCGTCCAGGGCTACGCC
>DXZV01000121.1:0-4865 GCA_019419485.1 Collinsella sp. | reverse complement strand
ACGCCCACGCGTTGGAGCTGCTGAAAGAGCATCTCGAAAAGTAGCGTCGCGAATCAATTCATTAGCACCGATTCACACGAACAGAACTCCAGCGCCGGCAGCAGCGACCTCGCTGCTGCCGGCATTTTGTTACTGGCATATAATCGTTGCAGTCACACAACGTCTGGAGACGCACATGCTGAGCATTCACCTGGGGGATTACCCCGGTTCCATCTACGATACCGAAACCTATTTTAGGAACTCATACTTGGACTCATGGTTCGAAGACCCTATGGCCGCACAAATCATTAAAAGCGTGGACGGATCAGAGCTCATCGGTCCCCACAACATCGTAAGCAAACAACTAGGCTCAATCACCCCACTCGAACTGTCCGGCGGCGTCAAGACGCTGCTGTTAGTACGCAATCTCCCAAATATGGTGTTCAACGCATCGACCTGCGGAGACAACTGTGCCCGCTGGCTACTCAAGATCGGCAAAGAGCAGGATGTGCTGGTGACCCTTTACCACATCATGAAGTTCCCCTGGAAGAACTTTGAAATCCGCATTGAAAACGATGACCGCATCGTCAGAAACATGCAGGAGTTTGTCGGCGCCACGAATGACTTTTTGGATGTTGATGAGTAATGAAGGGAACGCATACCGTTGTCGTAGAGCGTGCAAAGGTCAAATACACACTCACCTTTAAACGCAACATTTCCTTCATTCGCGGTAACAGCGGTACGGGCAAAACGACGCTCATCTCGATGATTCGCGACTACAACGACCGAGGACCGGAAAGCGGCGTTACACTCAGCTGCGACGCGCCCTGCGAAACGCTTTCCGGCAGACGCTGGGAGCGCGAGCTGTCGATCATCGAAGATTCGATCGTCTTTCTAGATGAGGGCAACGAGTTTATCTACTCAAAGGACTTCGCCAAAGCCATCAACGGATCGTCCAACTATTTTGTTCTGATATCTCGTCGCGACGCCAACGAACTCCCCTACAGCGTCGACGAGATCCTAAAGCTAGTCAACACCACAAGCAAGACAATTAATGGCCGCAAGAGCGACAGACGCTTCTACTCGGTGACCAAGCCGCTATATGACCACACGGCAAGCATGTTGTATCAGGATCTAAATGTTGGATTCGAGATACCCGACGCCGTAGTTGTCGAGGATAGCAAATCTGGCTATCAATTCTACAACGCTCTTTGCAACCGACTCGGGATTTCCTGCTATACCGCCACCGGCGTTGCGAATCTAAAACGAACAATTCACGAGTGCCCCGAGCAAAACATTCTTGCCATAGGAGACGGCGCAGCGTTTGGTCCCTACATCGAAAAGGCTCTCGGGCAGCGCGTTTACAAGAACGTTCGCTTGTTCCTCCCCGAATCGTTCGAGTGGACACTCCTGCGCTCCGGGCTCATACCCAGCAGCGACATTCCCAAGATCCTCGAGGATCCCTCAAGCTATATCGAAAGCTGCGACTACCTGAGCTGGGAGCGGTTCTTCACCGACGTATTGATCAAGTACTCGGCAGACACTCGCTACGCATACAGAAAAACAAAACTCAATGAGCAATACCTGAAGACACAGGCGATGAAAGCCGTATCGAAAGTCTTACCGGAGTGTTTGAGGACGAATTAGCAGATTCTTTAAATCATCTAGAAACCGGGGCTATGCACATGAGCTGAAGCTGCTGAAAGAAAGCCTACAACACGCCTGGTACACTAATCCTTGGAACAGAATTATCAGGTTTATTTGTCCCAAATCTTAAGTAACTATTTGATTACATACAAAGGAGCACATCCATGTCCCAGTACGATTACCTCGTCGTCGGCGCCGGCATCTCGGGCGCCGTCTTCGCCAACGCCGCCAGGCGCGCCGGCAAGTCGGTCCTGGTCATCGACCGCCGCGACCACATCGCCGGCAACATCTACACCGAGGACGTCGAGGGCATCCAGGTCCACCGCTACGGCGCACATATCTTCCACACCTCCATGAAGGACGTCTGGGACTACGTCAACCGCTTCGCCGAGTTCAACAACTACGTCAACTCGCCGGTCGCCAACTTCCACGGCAACATGTACAACATGCCCTTCAACATGAACACCTTCGCCAAGATGTGGCCGGGCGTCGTCACGCCGGCAGACGCCAAGGCCAAGATCGCCGAGCAGGTGGCCGCCGAGAACATCGGCGAGCCGGCAAACCTCGAGGAGCAGGCGCTGTCCCTCGTGGGCCGCGACATCTTCGAAACGCTCGTGAAGGGCTACACCGAGAAGCAGTGGGGCCGCGACTGCAAGGATCTGCCCGCAAGCATCATAAAGCGCCTCCCCTGCCGCTTCACCTACGACAACAACTACTTCAACGACCGCTACCAGGGCATCCCCATGGGCGGCTACACCAGGATGGTCGCCAACATGCTCGAGGGCGTCGAGGTGCGCTGCGGCGTGGAGTACAAGGAGCTGGCCGCCGCCGAGCCCGATATCGCCGCCAGGACGATCTACTGCGGCCCCATCGACGCGTTCTACGACTTCAGGCTGGGCACGCTCGAGTACCGCAGCCTGCGCTTCGAGACCGAGACGCTCGACGAGGCCGACCACCAGGGCGTGGCCGTGGTCAACTACACCGAGCGCGAGGTCCCCTACACGCGCGTCATCGAGCACAAGCACTTCGAGTTCGGCACGCAGGACAAGACCGTCATCACGCGCGAGTACCCGGCCGACTGGAAGCCCGGCGACGAGCCCTACTACCCCATCAACGACGCCAGGAACGAGGCCCTGTACAGGCAGTACGAGGAGCTGGCGGCACAGGAGGGCGACGTGATCTTTGTCGGTCGCCTGGGCGGCTACAAGTACTACGACATGGACAAGGCCATCGCCGCGGCCTTCGAGCTTGTCCGCAACGAACTGGGCGTGGAGCCGACTGAGGCGTAGAGGCGAGGGCTCAGCCAGCCGATATAAGCAAACAGGAGGTCCGGCGCAGCGTTCATGAGCTGCGCCGGACCTCCTGTTATTAGCGAACTAGTCAATTCGTTCTGTACGCCTCAAATATCGATCAAACTGAGGTACAGTAAAATCAACCTCTCCTCTTGCGGCGGAGTAAATCATGCCCTTGCTAATTAATTGAGCTCGTAGGGGTCCAATAGACGAAACGTCTCTCCCCATATAATGAGCCACATTCGCGAGCGTACAGGGAAGCTCGCCGCAGCGAACCATGGCAATCAAAAACTCCTTTTGCCTTGGAGTGCATCGATCGTATCTAACGCTAAAGAAACCTTCGTCAAGACGCATATCCGTTATAGAGGTGCAGGCGAGCACGGTTTCTAGTGAAATGAACTTACTATCGGATAAAGTCCAAATGGTCGAACAAAGCTCCTGGATGAAATACGGGTAGCCCTCTGTATAGTCAATGATGACATCGACAGCCTCGTCGGAATAGCGCACATCAAGCTTTTGTGCGGGCCTGACAATAGCCTCAACCGCCTTGTCACGAGGAAGCGAATCGACCTTCACGAAGCTAAACTGCCTCTCGGAATAGGTCTTGGCTTCGCCCAGCATCTTTAGAAGCTTGGGCAAGCCGGCACAGCCAAACATAACGGGAAGGCCAAGCTGGGTCGCGCGATGAAGCGCGCACGCCAAGGCTTCAAGTTCTTCTTTACTGGCATACTGCAGCTCGTCAATTCCAATAAAAATCGAAGATCCTGCAGCTTGAGCATATTTTCCTAGAACGACAAATATATCGGTAAAATCGCCAGATAGATTATGAGACGAGGCGAGAGACGCCCCAAGAACCTCTTCATTAAAGCCCAGAGACAACGAGCCATCGCCCGCATCAACAGATAGCGTTAAGGATGCAAACAGGTTCTTAATCTGTTCCAATTTACTCTTAACGAGTTCAATTCGATTAAGCGAAGCCGTTAGCGAGCAACAAGCCGAAGCCAAAGGAGCAATCAAACCCTTCTTCTCTTCGACCTCAATATGGCGGACAAGAATACCCTCGCCCTCGGCTACTGATTCGATCGAGTTAAGCAATACTGTTTTACCAACGCCCCTAAGGCCGTACAAAACAAGCGAACGGTTCTGGTAGTTCGCAGCAAGCGCCTTGAGTTGAAGAGAAGCCGCTTCGAGAATATCGTCGCGCCCGGCAAGATACTTGGGCATCGCGCCCGCACCGGGCGTATACGGATTGCGATAATCGATCATTGCAAGCTCCCAAAGAATAACGGCCGACCGACAATTTGCTATATATCATACCAAGACAGCGATAGAGCGATACGGGCAGTAGAAAGCACAGTCCGGCGACAATCAACCAAAAAAAGCAGGAAGACGCCAATTATCGATTTGCCAATTTCTACAGCATCACTCAATTACACCCTGAACGAGGTTTTATCACGAAAGCTGCAATGTTAGCGAGGCACTTGAGCTTGCGATTCGTGCGCCCTGCCCAAGAATGAGCAAATCAGAGTTGATATCGCTTTGACGACCCGAGATGAGATGTCCAAATCGCGCATCGCGAATATAAACAATATAACTGAAATCACGCAATAGCGCTATTACCGCGTGGGCAGGGACCTCGTTGCAGCAATGGCGCCCGGTAACGTCCCAAGGGAAGAATCTCCCCGTCCGGGGCTTAGGGATCCTCAAGCCGAGCGTGCCCATGCATGTCTCGAGACCGCCCCCCCCCGTAGCCGTTCCCGCCGTCCAGCCCCGTCACCGCAGGACAGGACGGCCCCAACGTCCATGATGGGGCTGATGGCCTGCTCGGTGAGTGGCCTGGGCGGCGATCGAATGCCTGCCATCCCGTCGGTCGACCTCGGGATGGCAGGGGTCTTCGGCATCGCGTCTGCTAATATCACCTTAGCGGTCCCCATCCATTCTCAATTA
>DXZV01000120.1 GCA_019419485.1 Collinsella sp. | reverse complement strand
TCCCTCGAGTCCGTGCTCAACTCCGATGACCCCATCGCTTCCCGCATGAAGGTTTCCACCCTCATCGAGTCTCTCCCCGGTTATGGCAAGGCCAAGGCCGCCAAGATCATGGAGGAGCTCGGCATCTCCGCTACCCGTCGCGTCCAGGGCCTCGGTGTCCGTCAGCGCGAGCAGCTCCTCGAGCAGCTGACCAAATAAGTGAGCGCTCAGGATTCAAAGCTCTTTGTGATTTCTGGACCGTCAGGTGCAGGCAAGGGCACGCTCGTCACTCGTGTGCGCGAGCGTCGCTCGAACCTGGGCCTGACGGTTTCGGCTACCACGCGAGCACCACGCAAAGGTGAGGTCGACGGCGTCAACTACTTTTTCCTGACGCGCGAGGAGTTCGACCGCCGCGTGGCAAACGGTGAGTTTGTTGAGTGGGCCGAGGTCCACGGCAACTGTTACGGCACGTTGGTGAGCGAGGTCACATCCAAGCTCGCCTCTGGCTCGTCTCTGATCTTGGAGATCGATGTTCAGGGTGCCCTGCAGGTCAAGGAGCGTTTCCCCGAGGCCGTGTTGATCTTTATCAAGCCGCCTTCGCTCGAGGTGCTTCGCGATCGCCTGGTCGGTCGCGGTACCGAGACGCCCGAGACGATTGAGCTGCGTATGGCAAACGCCGCCGATGAACTTGCCCTTGCCGACCGCTACGACGACGTCGTGGTGAATGACGATCTCGACCGCGCGACCGATGAGCTCGTTCGCGTTCTCGATATGCATGAAAGGATCTGAGGTCCGTGTCCGTTGTAAAGCCTTGCATTGACGATCTTCTGGAGAAGACCGATCACAACCGCTTCCTGCTCGCCTCGCTTGCCTCCAAGCGCGCCTGCGACATTAACAGCATGCTGCGTGGTCAGCACAACCGCGTGCTCGCCGTCCAGGATGTCGATGACATCACCATTGCGCTTTCCGGCGCCGATACCATCTCGATGGCTATGGACGAGATTGTCGACGGCGACATCTCCTACGACGAGGCCCGTTACGAGAAGGCGCTCGGTCACAAGGTTGCTGAAGCCTAAATGGCAGCTCGCGTCTGCCTGGTCCACTATCACGAGGTTGGACTGAAGGGCAAGAACCGCGCACATTTTGAGCATATCCTCATGGATAACCTGAAGGCGGCCTTGGCCGCCTTTTCCGTGAATGCCGTGTCTCGAATTTCCGGTTATATCCTCGTGACCTTTAACGAGCATCAGGCCGACGATGCGGCGCGCGTTATCCGCACCGTTCCCGGTGTTGCCCGTGTGTCCCTGGCGTACCACACCAACCGCGACCCGCAGGAGTACTGCGCCGCCGCCGTGAAGGCGCTGCGCGAGTTTGGTTCCTTCGATTCGTTTAAGGTGCACGCCAAGCGCTCTAACACCGACTACGAGCTCACCTCGATTGATATCAATCGACAGGTTGGCGAGGTACTGTGCGAGGCGTTTCCCGATAAAAAGGTCCAGATGCACGATCCCGACGCGATGGTGCACGTGCTGGTGGTCCAGGGTAGCGTCTATGTGTATGCGCGCTCTGAGCGCGGCGTGGGTGGTCTTCCGGTGGGGTCTGCCGGCAAGGTTGTGACGCTGCTTTCCTCGGGTATCGATTCGCCGGTGGCGACCTGGATGCTCGCGCGTCGCGGCGCGGTGTGCGTGCCGGTACATTTCTCCGGTCGTCCTCAGACGCCTGATACGAGCGAATATTTGGTGCAGGACATCATCCGTGCGCTTGAGCCGGGTGTCCAGATCGGCCGCCTGTACGTGGTGCCGTTTGGCGATTGTCAGCGTGAGATCTCGGTGACCTGCCCCAGCAACCTGCGGGTGATCATGTATCGCCGCATTATGTATTCGGTTGCTGAGCGCATTGCGCATATCGAGGGCGCCAAGGCTATTGTGACCGGCGAATCGCTCGGTCAGGTTGCATCCCAGACGCTCGAGAACATTATGGCCGTCAACGAGGCCGTCAAGATCCCCGTGTTCCGCCCGCTGATCGGTTCGGACAAGCAGGAGATCATTGCACGCGCTGAGGAGATCGGTACGTTCGGTATCTCGACCGAGGCTGCTCCCGACTGCTGCACGCTGTTTATGCCGCGTCGTCCCGAGACACACGCCAAACTCGATGCCGTGCACGAGGCCTGGGAGCTGTTCGACCACGAGGAGATGATTGAGCGTTTGCTCAAACAGACTGAGTACATCGACTTTGAGAGCAACACGTATAAGGCCCCTAAGACCTTAAAACGCAAGCATTCTGAGCTCGCTCCACGTGAGATTTACCAAGATCACGAGTAAATTTGTGCATAGACCGACGATGCGTCTGCATCGTCGGTCTTTTGCTATCTGGGCATTTTGCGACTAAGTGTTCATTTGCTGACGTGTGCCTGAATAAATGGACAGATTTGTGCAAGATTTTGGTCGGCTTTTGGTTTGACCGCGAAAACCGGTTTTGGAGCGTGGCTGTTGCAGGGCTCTTTTCCTGACACGATGTTGTTGGGAGGTTTTGCTATGGCGCAGCGCGAACAACACGAACGGGTCAAAAAGATGGACCGCTGGGCGGGCAAGCTGCTCGGTCATAAGGCAGTGGTGGTGGCGATGCTGGGCGTCATTGCGATGGCGAGCGGTTTGGCGATGGCGAACCTTGGCGGCGGTGCCGGCGGCGTGTCGTTTGAGCGCACTGATGGTTCGGGCTCGTTAGTGGAGCCGGGATCCGGCGATGCCTCGAGCGGAAAGACATCCGAAGGCTCTTCGCCTAAGGCGTCTGCCGCGGCAGAGGTCTATGTCGATGTTGATGGCGCCGTTGTGTCGCCCGGTGTATATCGCCTCAAGGATGGCGCGCGGGTGGCTCAGGCGATTGATGCCGCCGGCGGGCTGGCGCCCGAGGCAGACGTTACGGGGCTCAATCGGGCATCTAAAGTCGTCGATGGACAGAAGATTCACGTTCCAACGGTAGGGGAGCAGCAGGCGTCCATTGCGGAAGCCGATGTTGATGGTGGGGCTTCCGCATCGTCGGGCGTGAGTGGCGCTACAGGCCTAGTAAACATCAATACGGCAAGTGCGGCGGAGCTGCAGACGCTCTCGGGCATCGGGCCTTCTATGGCCCAGTCGATTATCGATGAGCGGACAAAGAACGGTGCTTTTGCCTCGGTTGACGATCTGATGCGTGTGTCGGGAATCGGCGAGAAGAAGCTTGCCAAAATCAAAGATTGCATCTGCGTATGAGTGCGACAGAGCGCGAGCATGTGATGCCTCCGCGGCCCTTGATGCCGTGGACGATGGCCCTGTGTGCCGGCATGTGCGTGAGCTGCGCTTTGGTGCTTAACGTGGCCGCTGATGCGCTGCTGAGGGAGCGGGTGCCGGCGGTCGGGCCGCTATGGGCCATTCCCATTGCGGCGGCGGTCTTCGTTGTGCTGGCTCAATCTTGTGCGCGGCTTGCCCCTTTGAAGCGGTGGCTGTATGCCGCGTCCGTCGGTCTCGTGGCGGGAGCGGTCGTCTCGGCGTGGTGGGCTGTGGGCACGCTAGGCGCCTCGAAGGCGCTCGACGGTCGAGCGGCAAGCAGCCTCGAGTTTGTCGTGCAGGGTGATCCATCCATAAACGACGACGTGTATTCCTATACCTGCGAGGCACGCGCGGACGGTAAGAACTTGGCAGCGGTTCGCCTATCGTGTGACCGCGAGCTCAAGGTCGGGGCGCACGTGCGTGTTATCGGTCGCGTTTCACGTTTTGAGAACGATGCGTTTGGACGATCGCGCGCGCTCCGAGGCGAGGTACGCAAGATAAAAGCCGTTCGGATTGTGTCGATCGATGAGGGTTCTCCGGGGCCGCTGCTTCGGCTGCGAAATGGGCTGCTTGCGTCCATCGCGCCTGCGACCGACCCGGCGCGTGCGCTCATAGCCGGTGTCGTCTGCGGTCGTTCGGCCGAGCTACGCGCCCAGCCGGCGGGCGACTGGTTTTCGGTAACGGGAACGGCGCATCTTATCGCCGTCTCGGGCAGCCATTTGGCTATCGTGGGGTTTGTAATCGAGGGTGTATTGCAAAAGACTCGGTGCTCACGTGGTCTTCAGCGGGCGATATTGGCGATAACGCTTGTGGGCTACGCTGCCTTTACGGGCGCGTCTCCCTCGGCCGTGCGCGCGTGCTGCATGGTGTTCGCGACGCTTGTCGTAAACGGCGTGGGGCGTCGCCGGCACGGCGCATCGGCACTCTTCGTAACCATGTCCATCTTTGTGCTACTGCGACCGACGGTGCTGTTCGAGATGGGCTTTCAGCTTTCATGTGTCAGCGTCTTTGCCATTCTGTGCTTTTGCCCCTATGCGACCTACGCTTTGGGTGAGCTGGGTGTGCCATCGGGCGTTGCCAGCATGCTTTCCGTCACGCTGTGCTCGCAACTGGCGACTCTTCCCATTACCATTCCCGCCTTCGGTACGCTCTCGCTCATTGCTCCGTTGGCAAATGCGGCCATCGGCCCGGTGGTGAGCGTACTGCTTGCTGTGTCCATCGTGCTGGTTCCCTTTTCGCTCGTGGGACCGTTGCGGACTTGGGCGCTCGTGGTGCCCATGATTGTCGCTCGCTGCGCCCTGTTCTTTGAGCAGCTCTTTGCTGCCGTTCCGGGCGCATCCGTGAGTGTGTCGCCCGATAGCGTGTGGATTTACCTGGTGCCGTGTTTGCTGGCGGTTCTGCTGGTCTGGTGGCCGCGTCCCCGTGCACGTCCTATGGCGGTGGGGCTTGCATGCCTGGTGCTCTTGGCTGCTATTCCGTACGTCTACTGGGATCGATTCGCTCCGCCTTCGGTGACGGTGCTCGATGTGGGCCAAGCCGATGCGATTCTTATCCGCCAGGGCGGCGTAGTAGCGCTCGTCGACTGCGGGCTCGACGAGCGCGTGGTAGCGGCGTTGGTTCGCAATAACGTGCACCATATCGATGCCGTCTTTGTGACGCATTGGGATGAGGACCACTGGGGTGGTCTGCCTGCCGTGCTCGAACAGTTTTCGGTCGGAACGATTGCCGTGGCGGCGGATGCGCTGGAGGATGCTCCTGCCGAGGTATTGAACCGACCTGGCGTGGAGTATCGGCAGGTGCGCCGTGGGGATACGGTCGACATCGGTTCATTTTGCGGCCGCGTGATGTGGCCATTCAAGTCCGTGGATGGCGAGGGAAATGAGGACTCGCTTGTCCTGCTGCTCTCTTATGTTCAGGAAGGCAAGGGCCTGCGTATGCTCCTCACCGGTGATGCCGAGCTCGATCAAGAACGGGAATTCGTGCAGGAGGTGGGGGATATCGATGTACTTAAACTTGGGCATCACGGCTCTAAGGTTTCAGTCGATGGTGAGTTGCTGGACGTCCTGAAGCCCGAGCTTTCCCTTGCGAGTGCGGGTGAGGGGAATCGATACGGCCATCCGTCCGATGCCTGCATCGATGCCGTTAAGGAAGCGGGTGGTGTGTTCGCGTGCACTATCGAACACGGCGACATTACCGTCACGCCGTCTGCGAATGGCTTTGCGATGCGATGCCAGCGACCGTGATGACATCGTTGGCGCGCGGCTGGCCCCTGGGCTAAAATGGCACGGTACGAATT
>DXZV01000012.1:15423-22861 GCA_019419485.1 Collinsella sp. | reverse complement strand
GTGCACTTTCGCTGGAGGGTCGCTGTTTGGCGGCCCTCTTTTTTGCACAGGCGCGGTGGGATGGTAATATCGGGCGGGAGTCAGCCGCTCTGATAGAATCGTCCTTGCTGTCGGCAGCCCTCGTGCCGGGCAGAGCCCTCCATTTGATGGGAGGTGATGCCCATGACCGATTTCACCGAGTTCGTGAAGCTCCTGACCGCTATGGTCTCGCTCCTCACGGCCCTTGTCGGCCTTTCCAAGGCACTCAAGCAGGGCTCGAAGCCCAAAAAGAAAGGCCACCGTCGCTAAGACGATGACCCAACTTCATTAAGCAACGGCTCTGCCCAGCTCTCTACAACTTGGGCTGCCGTCGGCACCATTTTACCCTCCTGACGAGGAATTCGTCCATATTTCAAAAATCAAATCCTGTTCGCGCGTGGGCGTAAACTTTTAGTTGGGCAAATCCGGCAGATTGGAGCTTGAAACATGAGGGATATGCACCTCATGTCGCTCATAAAACGTCTCCTGACCTCGAGGGAGAACGTTTTTTAGCGATAAAAGGAGACATAAATATGATCTGGTTTACCAGCGACACCCACTTCGGGCATGAGAACGTGCTGAAGTTCACCGACCGCCCGTGGGAGACGATTTGGCAGATGAACGACGCCATCGTCGACAGCATCAACGGCAAGGTTGCCGTGGACGACGAGCTCTACATCCTGGGGGATTTCTCATTCAAGATGACCGCCCAGGACGCCTACGGGCTGCGCAAGCGGATCGCCTGCAGACGCATCCACCTCGTCCCGGGAAACCACGACAAGGACTGGACCCAGCCGGCGGTCGCTGGCGCCTTCACCGTGGAGCCGCCGATCTGCGTGCTCAAGATCGACGGGCAGAAGATCGTCCTGTGCCATTACCCCATGGCCGACTGGCAGGGCATGAGCCATGGATCGTGGCACCTCCACGGGCACATCCACAGCAGCGGCGGCGCGTACAACGAGTTCAACCGCAAGCAGGGCCTTCTGCGCTACGACGTCGGTTGCGACGCCAACGGGCACTCCCCGGTGAGCCTCGACGAGCCGGGGGAATGGTTCGCCGGGGTCGACGAGCCGTGCGGCCGGGTGAAATGGCCCTGGTGGGTCAACGAGACCGGCGACAGGCAGGTCGAGCGCGAGCTGGCGGAGTACCAGGGGGAAGAGGTGATTCGATGACGGTCTATGTGACGGGCGACGTGCACGGTGGGCTCGACATGCAAAAGCTCCGCGACTGGGAGCTTGGCGACAGTCTTGCCAGCGACGACTATCTCATCGTTGCCGGCGACTTTGGCTTTCCGTGGGGCTTTTCTGCCGAGGAATGCGCCGACATCGCTTGGCTGGAATCGCGCCCCTACACGGTACTGTTCGTCGACGGCAACCACGAGCGCTTCGATCACTGGGAGGAGCGCCCCATGGAGCCGTGGCATGGCGGGCTGACGCAACGCCTGTCGGACACCTCATCCATCCGGCGCCTGACGCGCGGGGAGGTCTTCGAGCTCGACGGCTCGACGGTCTTCACCATGGGCGGTGCCACGAGCGTGGACAGAGAATACCGCGTGCCGTATTCCAGCTGGTGGCCTCAGGAGCTCCCGGACGAGCGCGATTTCGATACCGCGCGGACAAAGCTCGACGAGGTCGGCTGGAAGGTCGACTGCGTCATCACCCATACCTGCGCCACGCGCATGCTCTCGCCGACGCTCTACCCGGACCCAGGCTGGGAACGCCCTGATGTGGACCGGCTGACCGGATTCCTCGACGAGCTCGAGGACCGCCTGGACTACAAACACTGGTATTACGGCCACTTCCACCGAGACGGCAACCCGGACGAACAGCACACGGTGCTGTATGACCGGATCGTGGGGCTCGGGGACAAACTCCTGCCATGGGGTGCGTACTGATGGCTGTCTATGTGACGGGAGACGTGCACGGCAGGGCCGAGTACGGGGCCAGCAGGTTCGCCTTCAGGTCTTGGCCGCTGGGCCGGACCCTGACGCGCGATGACGCGGTGATCGTGGCCGGCGACTTCGGCTTTGTCTGGGATGGGTCCAACGCCGAGAAATACTGGCTCGACTGGTTCGAATCGAAGCCGTGGACCACGTGTTTCGTAGACGGCAACCATGAGAACCACCACGCCCTGGCTGAGCTGCCGGTGCGGGAGTGGAGCGGCGGGCTCGTCCATGAGGCGCGACCGCACGTGCTGCACCTGATGCGCGGAGAGGTGTTCGACATCGCGGGAACCACGGTTCTTACCATGGGCGGTGCCGCGAGCAACGACAGGCAGTATCGCAAGGAGGGGAGGAGCTGGTGGCCCGAGGAGATGCCGAGCGAGGGGGAGATGGACCACTGCCGCGCCTCGCTCGACCGCGTGGGCTGGAAGGTCGGCTACGTTGTGACTCACGAGGCCCCTGCCGCCCTTGCTGAGGGGCTGTGCCGGGAGCGCGGACGCGAGTATCGGGGCGACCGGCTGCAGCGATTCCTTGCCGAGCTCGACGGGCGACTCGGCTACCGAGCCTGGTTCTTCGGCCACTACCACGACGACGAGTGGCGCGACGACAGGCATCGCCTTATCTACCGAGACATCGTGCCGATCGAAGATGCTGCGCCCGGTTCTAGGAACTTTCTAGAAGCGCTCTAGAAAGTTCCTAGAAATCAGCCGCCTGATAGGAGAAGCGCGGGGCTACTCGCCCTTCATCTGGGTCATGACCTCGATCTTGGCCTCGGCCACGGCCGCACGCTGCTCGGAGGCGGCAAGGCAGTCCTTGAGGGCGGCGACCTCGGCCATCAGGTCGCGCTGGGCCAGGAGTGCGTCGTTCAACTCGGCTTGGGCTTTCAGCGCGGCATCACGCTCGCCGCGCAGCCGCTCGATCTCATCGGACATGGCCTCAGCCTCGGCATGGAGCTGGACGACCTGCCTGCCGAGCTCCCTGGCATCGGCGAGGTATCTGACGCTCGCGGCATGGAGCTCATTGTTCTCGAGCTCGATGCTCGCGGTGTCGAGCTCGAACTTCTCCTCGATAAAGGCGACCCTCTCATTGCAGTCGGCCTCAAGTCTTTCGTTCCGGTCTCTCGCCTCGCCGAGCTTGCGGTTGAATTCGTCGAGCTGGGCCCTGAGCAGCGCGTTCTCGGTCCTGAGGTCGGCCGTCTCGAGCAGTAGCTTCTCCCGCCACGTCTCCTCGGTCCGCTCGGCGGCCTCCTCGTGGACGGACTTCACGCCGTAGATTTCCCTGATTTTTCTCTCGTCTGCCATTGCGGCACTCCAATCAACAACGGCATGGCTCCGCCATGCCAAACGGCTGGGAACAATGCGCGGCCGCTGTTGATTTGTAGTCATTCTGCGATCGGTGAGTTCTAAAAAGGCGTCTCAGGTCATGCGTTCACGCAGGGTTTCAGTTGGAGAAATACCGCACTCTTATATAGTAGCGCCACCGCACTCGAGCTTATTAGACAGATCGCGAAACGATGGACGGGCTCATTTCCTGACGCCCACCAATCCGCGTTCACGGAGGATGCGATACAGGGTCGATTTGGAGATGCCTGTGGCGGCGCAGATGTCGGGGATGGGCGTCTCCCGCGCAAGGTAGAGTTTCACGGCGGCATCCGCCTTGACGTCCGCGATGCGCGGGCGGCCACCGACGTTGCCACCATGGTTCCGTTTTACAGCGATGCCCTCGGCCTGGCGCTGCTTAATCAGATCGCGCTCAAGCTCGGCTGTGCAGGCGTGGGTACCCAGCACGAAACGGCCGAAGGCGGTATCGAGGTCGACCGGCTGTTTCAAAGAGGTTAGCTTCACGCCGAGATTTCGGAACATAAGGTCGTAGTTCAGCAATTGCCTGGTCGATCTGGTTAGGCGCTCCCAGGACTCGACTACCACTTCATCGCCGGCCTTCATCTTCTTGAACAGACGCTTCTGCTGAGTTCGATCACCGTCCTTGGCACCCGTGACCTTGTCTTTGTAGATATGGCCATAGGGCACACCGGCGTTGACCAACGCCTCGATTTGCCTGTCTAGCTTCTGATCCTTCGTGCTCACGCGAGCGTATCCGTATCTGGTCATTTTCAGCCTCCTGCCTTGTCTTTTGATTTTCTCATGGGAATGCAAGGGGAGGTTTTGGCACTGGGTTTTGGCACTCGCCGTCCACGGCATCGAGGGTTCGGTTTTCGGGTGCCGCGCGGCATACGTTTTGGAACGAACGGTTGGCGAATAGGCCATATAAGTTGATGCGTCGAATATTCTACTACCAAATAGTAGTAGAATATTATCGTACGATTGGAGGCAAATGGTTCAGATACACCGAAGGGTTCACGCGCGACATCCCGAGTTGGATGTCGGAGATGTCGAGGCGGCATGGGAGAACTACCGCTTCGCGGCCGTTCGCGTACCCGGGGAACAGGAGATGCGGACGGGCTACGACCCACGTGGCCGGTATATCGAGATGGTCGGAGTCCTCCTGGCTGACGGCGTATGGCTTATCTATCACGCCATGACGCCGCCGAGCAAGAAGACGCTGAAGGAGATCGAGAGCGCGAGAAGGAGAGGTTACTGATGGAGTTCAGGCTTGCAAACGGAACCGTGATCACGGACGAGGACATCGAGCGCGAGTGCGCGGAATATGAATCCGGCTCTTGGACGGGGGCCCTGGCAAACCTCCGCGTCGGCCGCCCAAGGCTCTCCGAGGGAGAGGCCAACGCCAATCTGTCTTTCAAGTGCCCGAAAACGGGCGCCGATCTCATCGAGAGGGCGGCCACCGCGTGCGGGATGCGGAAGTCGGAGTTCCTGCGCTCGGCTGCGCTCGAGAAGGCTGAGAGAATCCTCAGGTCGGCGTAGCCTCACGGCATGCCTTTTCGTGGGCGCGAAATGGGCTACATCGCGCTTATGTTAGCTATATAACTAACATAAGCGCGATTAAACAGGATGCCGGGGCAAGACGTCTGCTTTATTCAATGGTGGGCCCCTTTCGCGATTCCCTTGCCGACGGACCTGCCGCAAACGGGTATAACAGTGTTAGCGAAATCACTAACATAATTAGGAGGCGATTGCCATGGGCAGGTGCGAGCCGAGGGCAAATGAGAACGACCGGGGCTGATCACGCTGCCGGAGGGCATCGACGAGCTGAGCGACGCCGTCGAGCAGGAGTTCGACGTAACCACCAAGCAGGTGTGCCGGGCCCTGCAATGCACGAGGCCGTTCGTGCTGGCCCATTGCCGACATATCAGGCACATCTTCGTCTCAGGCGAATGGTCCGACAAGGTCGGACTCGGACCGGGCGGAGGCTTCATCTGGTCCCGCAACGAACTCCGAGACATGGCGGTGAGCGGCACAGTCGAGCGACGCACCCGCGTCGTCGGCGCCGCTGACATACTGGCCGGCAACCGGGAGGCGCTGGACTGGCTCGACGCGGCGAAGGCCGAGGCGGGGAAGATAGCGATGGACCCGAGCAGGCCGCGCGCGGATGAAGTCCATTTCCGCGAGATGTCCCGCGAGGTCTTCGAGAGGGTCTACCTGCCGGACGAATGGAAGCCGGCCTATAACGCGGCGAGGCGCAAGAGGTCAGAACTGCATTGGGTCGACCTCGGCGAGCACCCGCGGTCATTCGACGAGCTGGGGACCGTTTGGAGGACGACCGCGGACCGCAAAGGCTACGGGGACACGGACGAGGAATGGTCGAGGGCGTATCGACGCAACGGAGCGGTGCGGCTCACCATCACCCTGCCCGACGGCGCGACCAAGGTCATGCACGCGCCCGACCCGACGCCTCGGGCGCGGTTCGACGACTTCCTGGCGACAATTTTGCCTGTCGAGCTGCTGCCGCAGGACTACATCAGGGATGTCGTTCTCGGGAGTGACCATATGGAGCCGCAGGAACTCAAGCTGTACGGCTAATTCGCCTCATAGAGACGGGCCGTCGCCCCAAAACCAAACAGAATCTCGAATAAGCATATGAATCGACCGCCCGGGAGTACGTGCCCGGGCGGTCGATTCTATCGACCATGGGCGCGATTCCGTGAGGTCGTTTTTCTGGCACCCGCCGTTTACGCCGATTCCAAAGCGCCCATCGACCGCTCAACGAGCTTTGCGAGTGCGATCCCGTGCACATTGTCGGACATTTGAATTGTCCGACAATGTCTGACAGCACTGTCAGACATTCGCGCACGATCAAGCGAGCTTCGCGAGCGATTTCAGGCCGCATGCGGCCCCAGCTGCGGCTTTGCCGCAGGTTCAATGTCTGACATTCCCAATGTCTGACGTTGAACGAAGCTAGCGTGCAAACTGACTCTTAAGGGTCAGTTTGCACCATCCCAATGTCGCGATTTTGGATGGTGATGCCACGGCGGTCGCATCTTCGAGGGGAACACCCGGTGCTGGGTCGATAAATCCGCCATGTCCGTTATCGTAATAATCTCTCGCAGACACCATTGCACACGCCGCCGCACCCGTGTCTTTTATCGTAATAATTTGAAATTTGGCGCTATTTCGTTCCTGTCCGTTATTGTAATAATGAGGCGCGCGAGCGTCCTTCCCCGGTCCAAGGGCGGAGCCCTGGCAAGCGCCGAACCGCCCGGGTCAGCGGCAGACTTGTACACACATTTACGATGGGGGTACAAGTATGCGTCTCTTGCGGGATTTCTCGTTTATCGGCAGAAAATCGAGGTCAGAAGATGGATGAGTTCTTGAGCATTGAAGATCTGCGGTGGGAGTTCGGCGCGTCGCGAGCATGGACGTACAAGTATCTGGCGCCGCATATCGAGTCAATTACCGTGAAGTGCTCGACCGACGACGGCGAGCGCCTGTGCAAGCGCTATAGCCTCGATGATGCACGGCGCGTGGTCGCTGAAAAGGCTCGAGCCGAGGTCTATTCCGTGCCCGTTAAAGCGGATCCCGGGAAAAGCAGCTATGCTCCGTACCGCCGCCCGCGGCGCGTGCGAATCAAGACGAGCGCGTACATCGCCAAATATATCGTCGGCTTCGGCCATCTCTGGCAGATCGACGAGATTGCAGAGGAATACTGCGGTAAGCGCTCAAGAGAGGCGGCGTATCAATTCATCTACCGTAACGCCTGGATCGCAATCGTGTTCGGCAACAAAACTTTCTATATCCCGAGGCGCACCACACCGCAATTCGTGGCGGCAGCAGTCGAGGTGTTCGGAGACGCTGCCCACACCGTCGAATACGCACGCGGTGGACATAAAAGTGACGCCACGGAATAGCGGCACTATGTAACAAATGAATAAGTGAACGGCGGAAAAGTGAAAAACCGAACTACGTAATATCGACAATGCGACATAACGCAATAACGACAAAGCGGAATAGCCGCACTATGTAACTACGTAATAACAGAACTATTGAACATCGGACTATTCGGTCCTGAAATCTGTCCGCAAGAGTCGTACGCTGCCGTACAAAATGCCCGGCAGCGTACCGCCGC
>DXZV01000012.1:0-15413 GCA_019419485.1 Collinsella sp. | reverse complement strand
CCGCCGCAAGCGGCGCACGCTAGGGCTCTGCCCTAGCACCCGGCACTCGCGGCGTTAGCTCATTGTTCTGCAATTCAACAGTTACGTTTTTCAGTTTTGTCGTTATCACGTAGTTCGGTAATTACACAATTACGTAGTGTCGTAATTGCTTTGTTCGGTTGTGTCGCAGTTCAGATATGAACAACCGCCGCAGGCGCCGGGTGCTAGGGCAGAGCCTTGGCAGTACGCGGACGGCCGAAACGCAGTTTTGTACGGCAGCGTACGACACTTGCGGGCGAGTTCCGGCTATGTCATTGCTGAATTACGACAAAACGCAACAACAGAGCTGTGTAACCGCGACATAACTGATTTACAGACGATACGAAGAACGTAATGAATGAACTAGTGAACTGCGACACAACCGAAAAAGCGAACAGTTATAAACCCAAAAAACGCATTGAAACAGGCGAGATGTTTTAAATATCAGCCCACAAATCGAGAACAGTAGCGTCCCGACGAACCGTGGCAAAATAGTCGCAGTAGTCATAGGCATCATCGGGACTGTGCATCACGGCAACAAGATCTCCATTGTGCGCATCAACAACTGCATGTCGAAATCCCATCGTCTGACGCATCATCCGGTTGCGCTGCCGCTCGATCTCGATCGCATCCAGCAGGAGGTGGCCATCTGTATGGCCATGAAGGGCGAGCTCCATATTCTTCGGGTGACAGTCGTTAATCGCGATATGGATCAGCTCGCGCAGATTGTTTTTGTACCTGTAAGAAGAAGAGCAAGAAGAAGCACTAGGGCCGAGCGCCACTGCGAAGGGAATCTCATCCCGCTTCAGCGTAGGATGAGGCTCCCCCAACAGGACCTTCGAGTTACTTCACTTCAAACCTTAAGAGCCTTCTCTCTGGCAGATCGGTCATCTTCATCGTATAAGTCCCAGGAAAAGCCTTCTCAAAACGGACGGTCTCGTAACCTTCGAAATAGTCGTTGGTGTTTTTCATCATGAATGGAACGAGCAACTCGTTCTCCGCCCCAACCTGTACAGCAAACGCAGCTGAGCCGCCCAGAGCCGGCATTGCCTGCGTTATCAGATCGGTATTGACCACAAAGTCATAGTTTGGCGCAGACTCCGGCACCAAATGCCAAACATACGTTTTGATTCCGCCTTCGACATTGTCCTTATTCCTGACACGCATCTTTACGGCGATAACACACGTGATGTCGGCGTCCTTCAATTTCGTTTTCGTATCCACGATGCCATATTTTGAATAATCATCATGCGCACGCTTGAGATACTCGCGCGGCGTGAGCAGCTCCGCCCCGTCTATGCAAAACGAATACCCGTCAGTCGCCACATCCTTCGACCCCAGAAACGCCCCATCCATCGAGAGCCATTCGCCCTCCGCATAGTATTTCTCAGGAATGACCGTCCGGTTCCCGTTAACGGCGCTCACCCTCATGCCCGCAAGGCCAGTGGCAGCACAGCCGAAAAGAGCAAGCACCGACCTTCTTGTCCACATGGTCTTCTTCATCGCGCTCACGACCTTTCCCGAACTTTCACAACGGCACCGTCGCGCATGCAGTAAACCCGATCGGCCAGCTCCTCGAGCACCTCTCCGTCATGGCTGGACAGAATAACCTCGCGACCCGTTGATGCCGCCATCGCCACAACGCGCTTGAGCATTTCCACGCCCGCTTCGTCGAGGGCATTTGTTGGCTCATCGAGAACAAGTAGCTTCGGCTTTTCCATAATTGCCGCAGCTATCCCCAGACGTTGCTTCATCCCAAGCGAGTATGCTCGGAACTTCTTTTTTTCGTCTGCATCGAGTCCCACGAGCCGCAGGGCAGAGCGAATGTCCTCGGGGGTGGCAACGCCCTTGATCTGGGCGATGAGCTCCAGATTGTCGTAGCCAGACAGATATCCTAAAAAGGAAGGCGCCTCGATCAACATCCCCAGACTCGGCGGGAACGAGATATCAACTCCGAGCCTCTGGCCATCGATAGAGATTTCGCCTTCGGTAGGCTTGATCAATCCGCAGACCGCTCGCATGAGCATGGTCTTGCCCGAACCGTTTATCCCCTGAAGCCCGACCACGGTCCCAGGGTCAACCTCGATGGACACGTTGCGCAGGACATTGTTTTTACCCATGCGCTTCGATACGCCCCTTACGATCACGCTCATATCTTGTCCCCCTTTTCTAAAAGGTCTGCCCTTCGAAACCACAGTCCGCCCAACGATAGGCATAGCGACATAATCGCAATTGAAAACAAGCCGCTCGAGCCCGCCGCGATTCCCTCTTTGACAATTCCGCCCCAGCGCAACAGCATCAAGGCGTTGCCCAATAGCGCCCAATGCCGCGCATATGCCGAACAGATCAGGTAGCTCATTAAAACCACAAACGAGACCGACGGCCCAAGCACAAAGCCAACCGCTGCCTGCGCAAACGCAAGCGCCTCGAAAGCAAAAAGGAGACCTGTGAAAAACGGCAGCGCATCCGCCTCGCCAGCTTTGAGAAACCACGGCGCCAAATTAGCCAGCTGAAGCGACTCGCCATGGACGACCGCGCTGAACGAGGCGCTCACCATCAAGCTCCAAATCACAACAGAGCAAACCACCACGAGCAGTGAAAATGCCGTTACCGCCGCCACCAAGATAAAACGCGAGACCCACCAAAGGGTTCTTGACCGGCATCGAACAAGCGCTTGCAAACCAAACCCGTGCAACGATTCGGTCGGATAATCGAGTGTTGTATAGAGAATAAGCAGAATGAGGAATAGCCACCCTAACGGAGGCACAAACATAGCCCCGGGCCTAGGCTCAAACGGAGCAGACCCGGCAAACACGAGCGCGAGATTATCCGCAAACCCCAAGGCATCCGTCCTGATCCCATACACAGAAGACAATCCGTAGGCGTACACCAAGTTCGCAACGGTCACTGCCGCAACCGCAATAAAAGCGATGATGTTCTTCTTCAAAACGGTCCTCAGGTCCGCGGCGACCAGCCTAAACAGCATCAGACCACCTCGCGTCTTTTTAAGAATCTCGCGGAAACCAAAGAAAAGACGAACAGCAAGATGATTTCCGCAACCCCCGCTCGGATGTCGGGCCAGTTATTTAGCGATTCCGACCTGATGCTGTTAAGAATGTTGCAGTTAAAGCCGACGCATGAAAGGACGCTAAAAATCCAGTCGTTAACAAAATGCCATGCAACCATAATCAGATATGGAACGACCATCGCCTTGATTCTGCTGCGAAACACAACCGACAGACCGGTCACGGCCATGGATAGAACCCCCAGCGCCACCGCATCGAACAGCGTATAAACCAGCACGTATAACAGAGGCCGGGAATAAAACAGACCAGAAAAATAGCTATGCAGATAGAGTCCGACGTAAGTCGATTCGTCGACTCGGGGGAGATACGCGGGAAACAGCATGGAGACCATCAGGAAGTTCACGAGTAGCGGAATAGCCGTGACCGCAAACGCAGAGAGGAAAGCAGACAGCATCTTCACGTTCACGTATGCATTTCTAGAAACACGCGTGCAGATCTGTGCCTCGTAACCGCTCAAACGCTCGGACAGGCATGACCACGACCCGGCCAACATGGCAAGCAACGGCAGCGCATAGAAAAACACTGACGCTAGCAACGGCGCGTTCGCGCTCACGACAATCCAGTTGCCAAAGCTACTTTCACGCGTTTGGCCGAGGTATGTCTGAGACTGCAGACCAATGCCGTAGCCAAAAGATAACAGCTGCTTGCGCTCAATCTCGAGCGTCCACCACGCCTCGATGGCAGCTGCCATCGAAATGGCAATCGCCAAAATAAGAGCCAGCGCAAATATAGGGTTTCCAAATATCTTGGATAACTCGTATCGTAATAGATTTCCATTCAAGCGACATCGCCCTCCCATTGGCCGGGCCAAGCAGCAACGCTCGGCCCGGCCCTAATCACAACAAGAAGCTGCGGATTGGCTAGGAGGGAAGTTTGTTAAAATGGCCTAAGCAATCGGGGCTCCACTTTCCATAGACCGTGCCGTATCCGGACTCGGCCCATGCAGTCAGACGAGCATGACTGCGCTTATTCTCACGGACGAGGTTGTATATCTCCCATTTATCCGCATGGTTGGAGCGATACACGCCCTGCGTGCAATTCATGTTGCCCGTTCCTCTAGTGTCATAGGCACCGTCCACGTACAGGCGCAATGGCTTTCCCGAATAGCCTTGAATCCAAATGTAGACTGAGGATGAATCTTCTTTCTGGCGATAGCCAGTTGCGCTCGTGCCAGAACATTGAAAAGCGAAATTTCTATCTTCGTTGTTCTTGCATGTGGCAATTCCGGCATCCGCGCTCTGCGAAATGCTAGAAACCTGGGAAGTGTCAAACTCCTCTTGAGCAAATGATGCGGCAGGTGCACCCATCGACAAGCCCGCAACAATCGCCAAGCCGACTCCGATTCGAGCAATAGCGCTCCTTGGCTTAATCATGGCCTTCTCCAATCAAAAGCGGTTAACAATGCGTCGACGCACGGCAACCTTTGCATGAATGGAGAAAGATGTCTGTAAACACTCGCTATTGAGTTGATAATCCAGGCGTTTACACGTTATCCACCTGCGATAACAATGAAATAAGCTCCGCTTTGTTCTTGATCTTCAACTGGCGATAAGATGCGGATCGCAACGCTTGCACCGTAGATGCAGCATAACCTACGTCCTCCGCAATGGTCTTTGTCGTTGCGCCCTCTGCCGTCATCAGCAAAATTTGCGACTGAACATCAGAAAGGGAGCGCGATGTAAGCAAAGCCAGCTGGCGCACGCGAGCCGTTTCGGTGAACCCATTCGCACGGTACTCCAAGACGGCCCTCTCGTTCTCAACCGAGTGGGCGAGCGCGATGTGCGTGACGAACATGGGCACAGACCAGCAGACGACCACCGTTGCCACGACGACATTGACAGCCGAACTATGCCCCAACAGCGACGCAAGGAACAGCGGCTCGAAAACCATCAGATCCTGCGCCATGTTGAGCAAGACGACCCAGACAGGAGCCGTCGCCCCAAAGCAAAGCATCCATACCCCAAGCATTTTGCGCTGCGGACAGCTTCGCAGCACTACATATGTGAGCAGCATCCCCGCCAGCACCACGAACCCATGAATTCGCCCCCTACTGGCCGCATAGATTGAAGCAGCGACACCTATTGACACCAATGGCACGATAGCCCGAGCACGGGCATGCACCTTAAACGGACGCAGCCCAACAGCGAGCGAAGCCATAGACGCCACACCGCAAAACAGGATCGGCACAGCCATCAACGGAACGCGTATGCACATCAATGCCGTGATATAGATAAAAGACCATTCCGCAGCAGACAGTATCGCCCACATGCACGGACCTCCGAGCTCAATCGCCACATCCACCCTATCCAGATCAGCGTCATGATTTGTCTTTACAACCGCGCAATACGGCGAAAGAAACAGTCCGAGACCCAATGTATAGCTTGCAAGAGAAAAGGTAACAGCCCATGAAACACCGGATCCCCAATCACTATCCGCCATTACCAAGGGGCCCGCTGCAAGGAGGATAAAAAATAATGTGGGCAGATATCGAAGCAGCCAGTGCGTCCGAGCTAATGCCAACATATCGACGGCATGCCGCTGCGACAGCTCAGACTCTACAGCTTCGCCCCCACCCGCAAACAGCGCCACCAGCTCACGCGAGCCCGCAACCGACGCCTTCCCGTATGCTCGGTGAAGCGTGGTCCGCGCCGTCGATGGCTTCGTATCCGTCTCCCTGGCAATTTCCGCCGGCGTTTTCCCTTTGAGCAACAATCGAACAAACTGCTCTTCTCGAGGCGACAGAGAGGGAGAAAACGCTCCCGCATCGAATGGGTCGGACGTGCGGGGGATATCCGAATCGTTGTTCCGCTTCTTCCTGAGCAACGTACATACGAAGGCAGCAATAGCGGACCCTATCGTCAGCGACGCAATGATCGCGGCATCGTTTGCGAAGTATGCCACCTCAACAGCGGGAACAAGGCCAATGGGAACTGCTACGAGCACAGAACGGGCGAACACGTCGCCCTGTCCCCGACCAAAGGCGCGGGGACAGCAAAGCAGCGGGACCGCAGCCAATACGAGATAGACCAGAGGAATTAAAAGCATAAGGCCAATTGATGCGGCCATTACAGAGGGCGTCCCCCATGGCTCGGGAACGACTCTCCATGAAACTCGACAGCAAAACAGCAGGCAAGACAGGACAACTATTGTTTCTGCAAAAAGCGCGCTCTGCGGTCGGCGGGTCCCCCTTTCGCCGTCCCGCGCTGCCCCCCGTATCAAAGGAGAGCCCGCCGTATTCCAAATTACATATGAGAGGAGCAGCGACCCAGCAAAGCACGAGACGCACGAGACGCCATGCAACAGCCAGATCGGTGCGAACGCGATTGGAATAGAATCTCCGCGAGCATAGAAGGCCAAGTCGACCCATTCGGGAACCACCGCAATAGCAGCAAGGAAAACACCGAAGACGCCAAGGCGACCCGGCCGTCTTATTTCTCTCCCCTTGCGGAGCGCAGCACCATGACCAAACGCCGCGAGGCATGCGCCAAGGATAACGAGCCAGGTCATTGCACCTGATGCCAAGCCGATCGAAGATGAAAACCGGTGATAAGGGGTAACCGCCATTACGACAAGCGCAATGGTAAAAGCAGATGTGGCAGAGCAGCGGGAAAAGAGCATATGACCTCCATAGAGCGGCATTATACAGCTCGGTTTGTTCATCCCTCTTCGCTCCCACACCGGCCAGCATCAACGATTCACGCATACTCCAATCAGAACCAGATAACGGTCCAATTTTTCCGCAGTCCCCGCTCCAAAGCGGGATACGGTTTCCTTTTGAGGGCCGATTGAGAAAACGCATCCCGTTTTAGGCCGAAAACTGGGACGCGCGGGCAAGAGCTATGCAAAGATAGCGGCTGTTGGCCTTGCGATCGATCTTGCACTGGCGCTGTGCGCATCATTCGCGACGTATAGGTCCGAGCAGTCGTTTATCGATGGCGCTGAGAACGGTTTTGGCATAGACGTAATCCTGTCCTGGGTTCAGGAGCACCTTGACGGATGCGAGGACCCGCGGCGCGCATCGAATGGAAAACAGCTTCAGGGCACCGATTCCGGTTGGCGTTGGCGCGTTGGTGTCTACCGCATCCTGGCAAGGATCGAGGACGGGAAAGCCGTCATCGAGGTCGTAAGGGTCGGCCACCGCCAGGGTGTCTACAAGAGCATGCCGCGGCTATGAGCACCCCAAAGTGCCGCCACGCAGGTCAAGGCCGAAAAAACGACCTCACCAGATGCGTTTTAAGGCGCCTGAAAGCAGATGCCCCTAACGGGTATCCAGGCATTCCTTTTCTGGGCTGTATTTGCGATTACATCAAGCCGTCTACCTGCGGCTTCGTGGAGTTTGCCGCCGCCCGAAAAAATCGTGTCTGCGCGGTGCGATACAGTGGGATAAACGCCCCGCGAGGAAAGGAACAGCCATGAGCGACACACAGGAAATCGTTCAACGACTCGAACGCGAGATGGCGGACCGAGCCGCCGCAGTTGAGAAGGTTGATGCTTTTAAGAACCAGCTCGCACAGGCCATCAAGGCCTTCATGGCCGCCGACGAGGCAGTTCGCGGCCTCAACGACCACGACAGCATCGTTGACGCCCAAATCGCAACCGTCATCGACGAGCATCTTCGTGCCATCGATAGGCTGTGCCGTTTCGGCATCGACGGTGGATTCGGCGAGGAGCATCCCGTTAAGGAGTACTAGACCGCTGCATGGCCATGGAAGTAAAGTAAAAGAGGGTCGAACCAAGCAGTTCCCGGACAATTGGCGTCCGGCCAGACACTTCGGTTCGACCCTTTTCGATTTTGCGGAGTAGTTATAGCTGAACGTCCTCAGATATATGAAATCATTCCCTTCCTTTTCCGAAAAACGTTTTTTGAAATACTGGAATTAACCAAACGAGTAATTGCACTCAATTGCAAAACTGATCCAGCTGCGTTCCGACTTAAAGATTTCTGTTGTCAGGTTCATCTGCCAAATAATCGCTTGGAATATAGTCGACGTGATAACGCTTCTCTAATTTCTCGATGAACCGGTCGACCTTTCGAGCATTTTGATAAACCTTTTCAAGCGTTCGGAAAACAGCTTTCTCGTTGTACGCGGGAAGCCCTTGGGCGTTCACAAAATACATCAGCTGATTGAGGTTTGTTCCTTCCTTCAATAACTCATGATGGAGTTTTTCAACTTCCGCGATGTCAAAATTGAATGATTCGATCTTTCCGTAAATTGCGCTGCGGCGAACCAGTTCGCTTGCAGAAATGCCGAGCGCCGCTGCACGCTGCTCAATTGCCTTTTTTTCTGGAGCAGTGAGCATTACTTGGAACGGAATACTCCTTTTTTCAGAAATCGGCTCGCCACGTTCATCGGTTTTACGCGATGCCTGTGCTCTCCTGTAATCCTCCTGTTGCTTATGGAGGGCCTTTTTCTTCCGATCAAGAACTTGCATTTCGTCATCGAGATCATCAAGTGAGATTTCCCGATGAATCAGTACGGATCGAATCAACTCAGCTTCCGTACAACCAGCTTGTTCGCAAAGTTGTTGATAGATCTCTTTCTCTTCAGGAGAAACGCGAGCCTTTACGAATTCATTTCGTGCCATTTTTCTACTTTCTCCGGAGTGGCCTCCGGAAAAGTAAGCAAGAAACTGAGGATTGGCATCCGTCACCTCTTGCTATGGTTGCCTAATTTTTTAGAAAGAGTGAAACCAACCCGCAAAAAGCGTGCTGCAGTTCACCCTTTCCCTTTTCTCCGTGACAGGAGAAAAGCAAGATTCGTATATCATGATAACAGGGACTACGGGCCCGGTTATCATGATATACGTACATCTTGCAATCTCCGGAACGGTGATTGGGCGAAACGCAGTGTAGACGTGGAATGAGAGGCCTCATTCCAAGCGAGAGGCCTCGCGGCGTCGTAACTGTGTGAAGACCGTGAGCGAAAGCGAACTTTTAACGCGAAGGATGCTGAGTGTTAGAAGTTCGCTGTAGCGAGAGCGGAGCGGAAATGCGAATGCGAGGGATGCCGAGTGTTTGCATTTTTGCGAAGCGGGTTTGCGGCGCCTGCGACGCAAACATTCGACTTCGTCGAATCGTTTTCATGGCATTTGCGAAAAAGTTGAGACAGCTTTCAACAATTTCAATGGCGCGGAGAGTCATTAGCGTGACTCGCAGCGCTGTTGGATTTGTCGAAAGCTGACGCGGCTCGCATTACGAATCGAATGGCGAGTCGATTTTCATGCGGCGTGCACACACGCCTACGATCGCGACCGATGGTCGCTATCTATTTTCAAAACTCGCGTTTTGTTTTGACGCGATATGAAATGCGATATGAAAAAACGAAACGCCCGCGCGAGTCGTTTTGACTTTTGCGCGGGCGCGATTCGATTCAAATGAAAATCAAGACGGTGAGTTTTTGAGTTTCGCGGTTTAGATCTCAGAATAGCGATGCGCTGTTTTTAGACACCAAGCGTATCGACCGGAGCGATAACGATGCCTTCGCTAGTTACGTGAGCCGGCATACCAAACCCGATGACGATGAGTTTCGCCGCAGGCGGCCTCTCCCCGCGATCGACCAGCTTTCGCTCGAGTCGAAGCAGATTTTCCACTGCCTCTGGGACTTGGGGGCTCCCGAGCTTGACCTCAACGGCAACCCATGAGCCGTCACGACGATGGACAATCGCGTCGACCTCTAGGTCGTCAGCGTCGTGGTAGTGGGACACGGCCGCATCGCTGGCCGCCGCGTAAACCTTGAGATCGTGCAGCACGAGGGATTCGAAGAGCAAGCCAAGGGTCTTCGGATCGGATGACAACGACTCCGGGTCCGCGCCGATGAGGGCGACGGCGAGCGATGGGTCCGCAAGGTGCCGCTTCGCGCCCTGCCGCAACTTCACCGGCGACCTGAGAGCCGGATGCCACGCTGGAATGTCGTCGACGATATTGATACGGCGCAGCGCGTCCATGTAACCGGTAATCGTATTCTTTGAGACGTCAACGCCCAAATCTCTTTCGATGGACTTCATGCCGGCAAGAGTCGATTCATTGCGCGCAAGCGAGGAGAGCAAGGCCCTTACCTTAACCGGGTCACGTTTCACCCCATCCGCCCTCGAAACGTCAGACTCGCAAACACCGTCAATATAGGCGGCGGCTATCCGCATTGCGTCGACAGTTGTCTTACCGACCGCTTGGGGCCAACCGCCGCGGCAGAGCAAATCCGCGATACCGGCGATACCGGCGATGGATCCGAGTGACGCCGCAACGGGATCGCCGGCGAGCAGCGCCCCAAGCGAAACCCCTCCCGACGAAATGCCGAGCTCAAAAAGCGTCATGGTATCCATCCGCAAACGGGCGATTCGACCCACACCGCTGTGCATCGGCTGGTTCTCGGCTCGCGGCGTCGCAGATCCGGTGAGAATGAACTGTCCGGGCGCCCCTCCCCTGACATCGCATTCGAATCGCACGGCATCCCATAGCTTCGGTTCTTCTTGCCATTCGTCGACAAGCCTCGGGGTCGGTCCGACAATTGCTTGGGCCGGATCGAGACGAGCGAGCTGGAGGGCCGCAAAACCGCCAGATGGGTCGGAGAGAGATAACGATGACTCGGCAAATCTCTGGGCTGTCGTTGTCTTTCCACACCATTTCGGCCCCTGAATGAGCACGGCACCGAAAATGCCAAGGTCGCGCTCGACCAAGCAGTCGACGCACCGTCCTATATACCTATCCATCGCCTTTCCCTCCAATCATTCACTTGAAATTATACCGTCTATCTGCGTCGTTGGGACGATTGACGATGATTTATTGGGACGATTGACGATGATTTATTGGGACGATTGACGATAGTTCGTTGGGACGATTTCAATTTTCATAGCAGCGTGATCGGCGAGATGAACTATGAGACGGATAAATTTAACTGACGCCTCTCATGAGTTCAGCAATGCTGATTTGAAATCCGTCGGCAATCTTCTTGAGATTTGAGAGGCTGACATTACGCCGCCCGACTTCAATGCTCGCGTAGTAGGAACGATCCATTTCAATCAAATTGGCGAACTGCTCCTGACTGCACCCGAGTCCAGCGCGGAGCTCTTTGCATCTCATGCCGAATGATTTCTGAAGCGTCGTATCCATGACAAAAAGAGTCATGGATTGTTGTATAAAAGCCAACGGACTATATACAACAATCCCAGTTAAGGCGCATAATTATCTCTATTGGAAAGCACTCTGATGCCCAGTCGGATAGGGCACGGAAAAGGAATGGAACAGCACAATGACTCAGGGAAAGCATTTCGCTGCCGGTGGCGATCACTTCGCCGCACTGCCAAGCAAAAAGATTCACGCCCCGAAGGGGATCGCGCGTCTGACTGTCACCGCGGCGACCATGGCCGCCATGACCGGATCGAGCCTCATCTCACCGTTCACGGCATTCGCCCAGACCGGTGACGGGACCACGCAGCACCCCGCCGTGATGTCGCCGATCGCTGCCCATGCCGGCGCGGCATCCGGTACCGGCGCGAAATCCGCCGCACAGACCATCGCGGACCTGCAGAAGGCGGTCGACGAGGCGAAGGCGAAGGAAGACGCCGCCAAGGCATCCTACGATGAGGCCGCCGGTCCCTACAACGAGGCGGCTTCCGCTCGCGACCAGGCCAAGGCATCCTACGATTCGGCAGTCAGCGCCGGCACGGCAGCCGACCGTGCGGCGATGGACGAGTACGCCCGTCAGGTCGCGGAGGGCAAGGACGCCGCCGATGCCGCCGGCAAGGACCTCGAGCAGGCGAAGGCGGGTCTCGCAGACGCCAAGGCGGATGCATCCGAGAAGGACGAAGCGTACCAGTCCGCCATCAAGGCGGCTCAGGATGCCAAGGATGCCCTCGATAAAGCCAAGGCAGATGCCGTAAGCGCCACCCCGGAGGCTATCCGTGCCGCCGAGCAGGCGGTACGCGACGCCCAGGCTGCCGTGGACAGGGCACAGGCCGATCTCGACAACGCCAACGCGACGCTTGGCGAGGCCCAGTCCAAGTTGGTTGCGGCCCAGTCTGCAAAGGATGCCGCCGAAGCCGTCCTCGCCGCAGCCCAGCAGAACAAGGACACGACGGATGCGAAGGCCGCAGCCGCCAGCGCCGCCTACGAGAAGGCGAAAGCCGACCTCGCCGCAGCGGAGGCAGGCGCCAGCGGCCCGGAGTACGATGCGGCAAAACAGAAGGTCGCGGACGCAGAGGCAGCCCTCGCTACCGCACGAGCGGCACAGTCCCAGTGCGAGTCCGAGCTCGAGCAGGCACAGTCCGCTGCGGCAACGGCACAAGCCGACCTGAATGATGCCCAGGTGGCCCTCTCCGTAAAGCAGCAGGCCGCGGCCGATGCCGAATCCGGCGTGAACGCCGCCCAGTCCGCACTCGATGCCGCGAACGCCAACCTCGATGCGGCCAAGCAGGCGAATGCCGACGCCGTCGCCAAGCTGGATGCAGCGAAGCAGGCTGTCAAGGACGCTGAGTCCGCCAAGGCAGCCGCCGATGTAGAGCTTGCGAACGCCAAGGCCGCAAAGGATACCGCAGACGCCGCCGTGACCGCCGCGCAGCAGAAGGTCGACGAGGCCCAGGCGAAACTCGATTCCGCCGACGCGCAGCTCAAGCAGGGAGCCATCGGCTTCTTCCGTGCCATGGGTGCCGATGACGCAGTCAACATCATCCTGAACGCCAAATATGCCGGAAAGACCGAAGTCGGCAACTCCAAAGACGCCACGTCTCTTGACAATATGCTCAATGCGATCAAGTGGATGAAGTCCGTCAACGACTACCGCAAGTCGGTCGGCCTGTCCGAGCTCCATGTCACCTACAAGCTCATCGCCGGTGCCATTGCAGATGCCAACTACAGTGACACCGTGCTCGAGCATGCCCGCCAATATGATTTTGCCGAAAACCTGGCATGGAATTACGGAATCGATCCGAGTGGGCAGTGGATCGAGCAGGAGAAGGGCTTTTTCGACAAGGCAACGGAGGCCCTTTATGGAGTCACCGGTCTTGTCGGCAAGGATGCCTATGATTTCTATGCAAAGAACGGCGTCGCAATCAACCATTGGATTGCAAACAACTGCCGCTGGGAGAACGGCAGCAGCGGCACCGTCGGCCATTACATGAACATCATCAATCCCGAACTCGCCGTTATGGGAATGGCAACCTGCACCAAGGGCACCATGTCCGGGCTTCAGACGCAGTGCTACACCGCAGAGATCTCCGGCTGGTCCGGCTCCGGTTGGAACACGAACCCCATCTCCGTCGACGAGTACGAGCAAAAGCTGACCTCCTATATCAACGGTCTCAAGAACGCCAAGAGCGCACTCGACGCAGCCAAGGCCGATCTCGCATCCAAGCAGCAGGCAGCCACCGACGCCGCTGAAACCGTCCAGCAGAAGCAGGACGCAGCGGATTCCGCACAGGCAGGTGTCGATGCCGCGAAGCAGGACGTCACCGATGCCCAGCGTGCCGTCGATGCCGCAAAGGCTGATCTCGCATCCAAGCAGCAGGGCGTCACGGATGCCCAGACCGAGCTTGATGCGGCGAAATCGGACCTCGATGCCGCCAACGCGGCAGTCGATACGGCAAAGTCGACCGTCCAGCAGAAACAGGTCGCCTTTGATGCCGCCAACGCAGCCGTAACGGCCGCACAGACCAAGCTGGATTCCGCCAAGGCGAACACCGAGGCCAAGCAGCAGGGCGTCACGGATGCGAACGCCGATCTCGCGAAGTTCTTCCAGGACGTCGCCGATGCCAAGAAGGCGCTCGATACCGCAAAGAGCGCCCATGACGCGGCGGAAGCCGACCAGGCCGAGAAGGCGGCGGTCCTCGCAGCCGCCAAGCAAAAGGCGGATACCACCGCAAGCGCCCTCGCGGATGCCCAGCGTGCCGTCGATGCCGCAAAGGCCGACACCGGCGTTGCCGCCGACAAGCTCACCGGCTCCCAGACCGATCTCGAGGACGCACAGTCGAACCTCGACATCCTCACCGGTCTTGCCGCGAAGCTCGCAGAGGCACAGCAGCGCGAGCAGGATGCAGTAAAGGCCGTCAATGACACCAAGGCCGCGCTCGATGCCGCGAAGGCGGATACCATCGCCGCCGAGTCCCTGGTCTCCGCCGCCGAGCAGGCGAAGGCGCAGGCAGACGCCAAGCTGGCGAGGCTGAACTCCATCAATGCCGACGCGGCGATCGCTTCCGGTCATGATGTGAACGCGGATGACGCCCTCAACGCGCTTTTCGCCGCAGCAGTCGAGGCACGTGCCAAGGTCGCGCCCGCCAAGGCCATCCTGGACGAGAAGCAGGCCGCGGTGGACGAGCTCCAGCCCGGCTATGATGCGGCACTCGCCGCCTACGAGTTGGCGAAGTCCGACCGCATCGCAGCGGAGCAGAAGCTTTCCGATGAGATCGCACGACAGGAGGCAGAGGAGGCCGCAAAGCAGCAGGCGGCATACACCCCGAAGCACCTCGCCGGCACGGATACCGCCCAGACCGGCAGCCTCGCCCAGACCGGTGACCGCGCGGGACTCATCGGCGAGACGTTCGTCATCGGCGGTACCGTCCTCGTGGCAGCCGGCGTCTTCCTCGACCGGAAGAAGCGCCGCGGGCAGATGTAAAAGCGAGCCGGGCGTTGGATATCGGCTAGTGTCCAACGCCCGGTTTCATGGTCAGGGAGATCGGTGTGAGAACAAAGGCTATTATCGTTGCGCTTCTGGTGTGCCTTTCGGCACCTCAACTTGGATGTGCCAGCGTTGCAAAGCAAGGAAGCGGCTCTGCGGAAAGGGCCGCCACGGCGGTGAAGAATAAAGACAAAAAGAAGCCAAGTGAAGAAAAGGCGGCGCAGGCCTCTGGAGCCAAGACCGAGGAGAAGAAAGAGTCCGACGGCAAGGACCAGAAGTCCGATGACTCCAAGAAGGAGGATAACAAGTCTTCCGATTCCTCGAAGTCGGACAGCAAGGGCGATTCCTCCCAGTCCAAGCAGAATTCCGGCAATTCGCAGGGCTCTGGCAGCAATAACTCCTCTTCCAACGGCGGTAGCCAGAAGAAGTGGGTTGCCGAGCAGGGCCACTGGGAGATCGACTACGGCCAGGTCTGGGTCCCGAACGTGGTGTACGTGCGCCATGAGCGCTACTGGGTCAACCATGGTGGGACCACAGTCGGACCGTTTGACAGCAAGGCTGCCGCATGGGCGTGGTGCGATAACGATGTCGATAATGGCGGCATTGGCGGATCTGTGATCGATGACTCCTATACCACCAGCGAGGACCAGGGTCATTACGAGCAGCAGGCGACCGGCAGGCACTGGGTCGTCGACGTGGCCGG
>DXZV01000119.1 GCA_019419485.1 Collinsella sp. | reverse complement strand
CGTTCTGGATCATGCCGACCTGCGGGCCGTTGCCGTGGGTGATGATGATCTCGTTGCCCTGCTCGATGAGGCCGAGGAGGGCGTGGGCGGTGTTGCTCACGGCCTCGATCTGCTCGACGGGGTTGTTGCCGAGGGCGTTGCCGCCGAGGGCGACGACAATACGATCGGGCTTTCCGTACGGTTTACTCATAGTGTTCGTTCACTTCCCAGCTACTAGCGAAGCGTCGCGTACATCATGGCCTTAATGGTATGCATGCGGTTCTCGGCCTCCTGGAACACGCGAGACTGCGCGCTCTCAAAGACCTCGTCGGAAACCTCCATCTCGGTCACGCCGAACTTCTCGGCAATCTCGGCGCCGATGGTGGTCTGCGTATCGTGGAAGCTCGGCAGGCAGTGCATAAAGATGGCGCCGGGGTTTGCCTTGGCCATGACCTCGGGCGTTACTCGATAGGGAGAGAGAAGATCGATTCGGCTCTTCCACAGCTCCTCAGCCTGGCCCATACCGACCCAAACGTCCGTATAGATCACGTCTGCATCCTTGACGCCCTCGTCGATATCCTCAGTGAGCTGGATCGTGCAGCCATTCTGAGCGGCGATCTCCTGGCAGCGCTCAAGAAGCTCGGGATCGAAGTGCGTGGCGCCCTCGACATCGCCCTTGGGTCCGCAGGAGCAGAAGTTAATGCCGAGCTTGGCGCAGATAACCATCAGGGAGTCGCTGACGTTGCCCTGCTCCTTGCCCATGTAAGTGAGCTTCATGCCGCGCGTGTCGCCGAACTCCTCACGCATGGTGAGAATATCGGCAAGAGCCTGGGTGGGATGGTACTCGTTCGTCAGGCCGTTCCAAACGGGAACGCCGGCCTTGGCGGCAAGCTCCTCGACAATAGACTGATCGGAGCCGCGATACTCGATGCCGTCATACATACGACCGAGTACGCGGGCGGTATCCTCGATGGACTCTTTCTTGCCCATCTGCGACGAGCCGGGGTCGAGGTAGGTCACGCCCATACCCAAGTCCATACCGCCGACCTCGAAGGCGCAGCGCGTGCGCGTGGAGGTCTTCTCAAACAGCAGGACAATGTTCTTGCCCTCAAGAAAGCGGTGCGGATAACCGGCGCGCTTCATATCCTTGAAGTTCTTTGAGAGGTCGAGCATGTACTCGATTTCCTCGGACGTAAAGTCAAGCAGGGTAAGAACGCTTCGACCAGAAAGATTAAGAGCCATGATTTGAGTCCTTTCGGTTGTTGGAACACACAAGGGGGATGGGCGGCGCGGACGCACGCACGCCGCCCAGATACGCTAACGCTGACTAGATTTCCTCACGCCAGAACGGCATGGTCATGCAACGCGGGCCGCCGCGACCGCGAGAAAGCTCCTCGGAGGGGGCGACGAGCAGCTCGACGCCGGCCTTGTAAAGAGCATCGTTAGTGACAACGTTGCGCTCATATACGCAGACCTTGCCCGGCGCGACCGCAAGAGTGTTGGAACCATCGTTCCACTGCTCACGAGAAGCCTCGATCGGGTCGCCACCACCGCACTCAATCATGGTGATGTGGTCCATACCCGTCGCAAGCTCGAGGATATGCTGCAAGGTGCCCTCGAGTTCCTCGATACGCACCTCCCCCTCCGTATCGCCCTTGGTCAGGCGGTAGGCACGAAGCGTCTGGTAGATGCCGGGATAAACCGTGAACTTATCGCGATCGACCTGCGTGCAAACGGTGTCGAGATGCATGTAGGCATAGCCGTGCGGAATCTTGATGGCATAGATGTTCTCGATTTCGGCCTCATCAGAACCCCAGAACATATTCTTGGCGAGCTCATCGATGGCCGCAGTCTGGGTACGCTCGGAAATACCGATGGCGAGCGTCTTGGCGTTGATGTTGAGGATATCGCCGCCCTCGATATGCCACTCGCTGTTGTGGTCGTACCAGATGGGGCTACCGGCGTAATCGGGATGGTTGCGGAGCACCGTTTCGTAGAAGATAACCTCGCGGTTGCGCTGATTCCAGTACATGCGGTTCATGGTAGCGCCCTTGCCCACGACGGCCAGGGGGTCACGGGAGAAATACGAGGCGGGCATGGGGAAGAGGACCATGTCGTCGCCCTTCAGCTCGTCGCCGTCCAGGCTGGCAAGAGAGCCGCCGACATGCGGGATCTCGAGGTCGCGCACATACAGTCCGCCCATAGCCGTAAGGACAAACTCCTTGTTGTCCTTGATGGAATCGAGCTTCTCGACAACCGCCTGGCGAAGAGCAGCGTTCTTGATACCCGACTCGTCCATGAACTTTCCCATGAACTGAGCACGCGCGCCCTCGACCTTATCGAACGTCTCGGCAACCAGGTCTTCCATATAGACGACCTCGGCACCAGCGCCGCGAAGAAGGTCGGTAAACTGATCGTGCTCCTTCTGGGCATAGTCCAAATAGAACGCGTCGTGAATCCAGACGCGGTCGAAATCCTCCGCCTTCATGTTTACAAGATCCATACCGGGGCGATGGACGCATACCTTCTTAAGGGCGCCAATCTCGCTATGAACGTTCAGTCCTTTGTTCATCTCTATCCTTCTTTCTTACAACTGTATGTAGGGTTTTGCTTTTACGGCAGGGGGATAAGGCCCGAAACCGCAGTGAATGCCATGCAGATAACGCTCACGACCAGGAAGAATTTCCAAGCAACCTTCCACCACTGGCCAAGCGGAATCTTGCAGACGCCAAGACCGGCAACGAGCATCGCGCTTGTTGGCGAAATGAGAGACATGGCCGCGCTGCCCATGGAAAGACCAGTAACTGCAGCCTCGGGGCTTAAGCCCATCAGCTCAACAAGCGGGCCGAAAATGGGAATCGTAAGAGCAGCGATGCCCGAGGAGCTCGGAACGAGGATCGACAGAAGGTTATCCACGACATAGAGGATGCTCGTAAAGATAACTGCCGGAACTCCAGAGAGAGCCGTGGCGAGCGTGTTGAGAATCGTATCGATGATGAGACCGTCGTTGGCGATTACGAGGATTCCGCGGGCAAGACCGACAACAATGGCCGAGAACGCGAAGTCTGCAATTCCCTTAACGAACTCTCCCGCGATCTCCTTCTCGTTCATCCCGGAAACTACACCCGAAAGAAGGGCCATGGCCAAGAAAATCGCAGAGATTTCGTTCATGTACCAGCCCTGGGCCACCAGACCCCAAATGATGGCGGCAAGTCCAAGCACGAAAATAACCATAACGGCTTTCTGCCTACCGGTGAACTCGCTATCGAGGAGATTCTCGTCCGCACCAAACTCTTTGCGCTTCTCGATGTCATCGTGGAAAGCTGGGGATGCCTCGGGATTCTTCTTAACCCTGAGGGCATACATCACAACCCATGCGATGGCAACTGCAGTGAGCACGACAAGGGCGATAGTACGCAACCAAAGCTGGGGGTTGCCCTGGATACCGAGGATGCCCTGGGAAATCAGGACGTTGAACGGGTTTACGGTAGATGCGATGTATCCGATACGGGCACCCACAAACACCGTCATGAACGCCGTAATTGAGTCGAAGCCCATGGCCATCATGATCGGCATAAGAATCGCAAAGAACGGAAGTGTTTCCTCTGCCATACCAAAGGTGCTGCCACCCAAGGCAAAGAGCACCATCAGAATCGGGATGATGAGGACGTCCTTGCTCTTGAACTTCTTCACCACTCGAGCAACACCGCTCGTGATGGCTCCGGTCGCCGTGATGACCTGGAAGGAACCTCCCACGATCAAAATGAACGCAACGACCTCGACCGCTTGCTGGATGCCGATCGCAGGAGCCTCAAGCACTTCGAAGACACCTTGGCGAAGATCGACCTCGTTGCCGTCCTCGTCCGTATAGACCTTATCGACAGGCGCATAGGTGCCCGAAACTGTTACCTCGCGGCCGTTAACCTCCTGGCGTTCAAACGAACCCGAAGGCACGACCCAGGTCAGAACGGCAAATACGGCCATCAAGACGAGAATGATGGTGTATACGTGCGGAACTCGAAAGGCACGCTTCTTTTCTGTCTCTGCCATCTCTCCTCCTTAATTCAGGGGTTTTTCGTTGCCGGCAAAGCCATTGTGTCATCGCGCAAAACACCCTTCCGCCCCATCGCCCGCCAGCGAAAGCCATCGGCCCGTAAACGGCCTTTAGATTGATGTAATTCGTCAATTTACTTTGCTAATTGATGTTTAACATCAATTAGCAGCTCTGTTCGTGCCATTCACCTGTGACAGATATGATGTAAATTGAAACAATCTCGTAATGTGCCACTATGGAAGCAATAAATACTCATCGCCAAAGCGAGGTCACATGTCCGCATTGCATGTTCAAAACGAAATAGGAAAGCTAAAAAGGGTCCTCCTGCACTGTCCCGGCCCCGAAACGTGCAACTACCCCGACGGGCAGTTCAATCGAGTCTTTACGCTGCGCCCTTCTAGCAACTCATTTGATCTTGAAAAGGCTCTTAGGGAGCATCATGCTTACTCGGCAATACTCGAGCACGAAGGGGTAGAGATTCTCTATCTTGAAAACCTTCTTGCCGAAGCCCTTGATGCGACAGAGCGGGCGCGTCACTCTTTTATCGATAGCTACATTTCAGAATGCGGCGCGCGAGGCATTGAGCTCGAGTCTGCCATTCGCGAGTATCTTGAGCATATCGAAGGTCCCCGCGACCTGGTCCAGGCAGCCGTCAACGGCGTTCGCTACTCCCAGGTCTTCGACACGAACAAGGAGGTGTTCAGCCTCTCAAAGCTGACGGGAGACGCATACTCACCCGACGACCTTCTCATAGCCCCCCTTAACACCATGTGGTTCACGCGCGATCCGGCAAGCGTCATCGGCGAAGGTGTCACGCTCAACCATATGTACTGGCCAGAGCGCAACCGTGAGGTTATCGCCTATAAAACGATTTTTACGTATCACCCGGATTTCCGCGAGACTCCCCAGTTCTTCAAGCATGAATCGACTTTCCACATTGAAGGCGGCGACCTGCACAACCTCAACAGCGAAAACGTAGCCGTTGGAATCTCCCAGCGAACCGAGCCGGCGGCGATAGACACTCTAGCGAATAACTTGCTCTGGGATGAGAACTCGACTATTGAGTCCGTATGGGCCATTCAGGTCCCCTACGATGACCTCTGCATTCATCTCGACACATATTTCACTCGCGTTGGCTACGAGACATTCCTCGTTGCCCGTGAACTTCTCGACCAAGCGCGGGTCTACCGCATTACGCGGGGCAGATCGGAAGGGACAACCCGTGCGTGTCATGTCGCAGGCGGACTGAAAGAAGCGTTGCGATTAGCCCTAGGTTCAAGTTCGTTGCAGTTTATCCTTTGCGGTGGCTCAAATCCCGGAGCAGCAGAGGTCGAAAGGACCAACAATGCCACAAGCACCCTTTGTTTGGAGCCAGGCAAGGTCTGCGTATACGAAGAAAACGCCGAAACCAACAAAGCGCTGGAGCAGGCCGGTATTGACCTTATTCCCATCTCTATCTTTGAGCTGACAAACGGCTTTGGCGGCCCCAACTGCCTCTGCCTCCCCCTCGTCCGCACTTCATAACATGGGAACGGGTCAAAACATAAAGGCGCTTCGCAAGCGCGACCAGCTGACACAGGAGGAATTCGCGGCACTCATCGGCGTCTCCAAAGAAACGGTATGCCGCTGGGAAAAGGACCGCTATACAATCCGCCGCTCAACGTTGCT
>DXZV01000118.1 GCA_019419485.1 Collinsella sp. | reverse complement strand
CTCCATGGTGTTTCAGGATGCGCGCTTGGTCGAGGACGCCTCGGCGCTGGATAACGTGCTTGTGTGCGCCGATGCACGCGTGGATGCCTCGAGTGCCGCTGCCTTGTTGCGCCTGCTGGTGCCGGGGATCGACGTGCATGCGTGCGTGGCCGAGCTCTCGGGCGGGCAGCGCCGTCGCGTCGAGATCGCTCGCACCCTGCTGTGCCCGGGCGGCGCGGTGATTCTTGACGAGCCCTTTACCGGTTTAGATACCGCTGCGCGCGACGCATGCGCCGAGGTCGTGCTCGACTTGCTCGACGGCCGTATGCTGCTGCTTGCCTCGCACGATGTCGCCGACGCTCAGGCCCTCGATATCTCGGACATCATCACGCTCTAAATACTAACTCAGCAACAAAATGATTCGTTTTCCTCCGCTCCCATGGGGTCGGGTGTGGTATTCTATCAGCGGGGTAATACTTAGGAATACCAAGTAATACCAATGCCGCAGAAACAAACTCCAGATGCGGGCCAATCGGGTTACCTTCACAGCCCGTCGCCCAGCCGCGTGGCCCGCATCTATCCGCACCACCGTCGTTTCAAAAAGGAAGCGCCATGGCAGAACACATGACCCCGGTTGTCGCGAAGGTCTTGCCCGAGGAAAAGGCGGCCTTCGCGGCGGCAACCCAGCTCGTGGGCACCACGCCGTCCAACGCCATCCGCATGTTCATCGCTGCGTTCAATCGCTGCGGCACCTTCCCGTTCGACATCTCGCCCAACGGGGCTTTTGGCACTGCGCCCGATTCTCATCAACAATGACTGTCCCAAACTGCCGGGTTTTGAGGAGGTTGGCATGCTCAATGCGCTGGTTTGGGCGCTTGCCTGTTTTGGTGTCGTCGCTGCCGATATTGCCCTGAGCATTGTTTTGTTCTCCGCGCTGGACATCGTGTCGGCACTGACGGGTTTCCCGATCGACAATCTCGATATTCAATGGTTTCAGGCCGCCGCTCAGACGGCGTCGTTTTTGATGGCGCTGCTGTGGTGGCGCTATCTGTGGCCCCGCTCCTTCATGGCGCGCCGGCAAGGTGAACGCCCGCTCGGCGGGGGAGCAAATGCTGCATGGAAGCGCATCGCCTACGTTGTCGTGATCGGCCTATCCATGCAGGTGGTCATTAGCTACCTATGCGACGGCGTGCTGTCGCTGCTGCCCGAGGTCGCGGCGGACTATAGCGAGCTCGTCGAGGAAACAGGCTTGGGCGATACCAACCTTCTTGCCGTCCTGACCACGGTGCTCGGCGCCCCATTTTGTGAAGATCTGCTGGTGCGCGGCATTATTTTTGAGTTTTCGCTCCGAGCGTTTAATCCGCAGTGCCGCCCACTTTGGAAGTGCCGGCGTCGTGTGAGCGCGCAGAGTGGCGCCATGGTGCCCTGGGCGGCCCCAAGCACGTGGGGTATCGCCGCGGCGATTGTGCTGCAGGCGGCGATCTTCGGTTTTATGCACATGAATTGGGTACAGGGTTGCTACGCGGGTGCCGCCGGCCTCATCTTTGGTTGGGTGCTCGTGACGACCGGAAAGCTCCGCTACACGATCCTGCTGCACTTTGCCTTTAATGCCGGGTCGTATTTCATGACGTTGCTCTGGTTTGTGAACACACCGTTCGACGTGATAATCACGGTCGCTATCGCCGGCGTCATCCTCGTTGAGGCAATGCGCTCGCTGCGCCACGCGTGTGGGATGGACGCAGCGAGCGCACCGCTGCCCTAGTTGCGACGCCCGCCTCCGTTGGCGCCCTGACGCCCCTGTGCCGCGCGATTGCGACCGGCAGTGTTCTGCGCGCGGGGCATACCGCCGTGACCCTTGCTGCCCTTGGGCCCCTTGCCGGCGGCGCCACCGTGGGCCTTGCCGCCCTTCTTGCCGGTGCCATGCCCACCGCCGGCAGACGTCTCGCCCGGGCGTGGCGGCACGGGGCGAATCAGGCAAAGCTTGGTGTAGCCGATCAGGTCACGACGCCCGGCCTTTTCCAGCGCCTCGCGCACGAGCTTGTAGTTCTCGGGCTTGCGATACTGAATCAGCGCACGCTGCATGGCCTTCTCGTGCGGGTCGCGTGCCACATAGATCGGCTCCATGGTGCGCGGGTCTACGCCGGTGTAGTACATGCAGGTCGACATGGTGGACGGCGTGGGGTAGAAGTCCTGCACCTGCTCGGGCATGTAGCCCATGTCGCGCACGGCCTCGGCGAGGTCCACAGCTTCCTTCATCGTCGAGCCGGGGTGGCTCGAGATCAGATACGGCACCACGTACTGCTTGAGTCCGTATTCGCGGTTCAGGCGTTCAAATTTACGGCAGAACGCATCGTAGACGGCTCGGCTCGGCTTGCCCATCACACTCAGCACCGCGTCGCTCACGTGCTCGGGCGCTACGCGCAGCTGGCCCGAGACATGATGCTCCAGCAGCTCGCGCAAAAACTCGTCCGAGGCGTCGGCCATGGTGTAGTCAAAGCGGATGCCGCTGCGGACGAAGACCTTCTTGACGCCCGGCAGCTGGCGCAGGTCGCGCAACAACTGCGTGTAGCCGCTCTCGTCGACCACCATGTTCTTGCACACACTCGGCCACAGGCAGCGCTTGTTCTTGCACACGCCGTGCTTGAGCTGCTTGTCGCAGGCGGGGCGGCTAAAGTTTGCCGTCGGTCCGCCCACATCGTTGATGTAGCCCTTAAACTCGGGATCGCGCATGAGCAGCTCGGCCTCGCGCATGATCGAATCGTGGCTGCGCATTTGCAGCACGCGGCCCTGGTGGAAGGTGAGCGCGCAAAACGAGCACTCGCCAAAGCAGCCGCGGTTGGAGCTAATGGAAAACTTGGTCTCGGCAAAGGCCGGCACGCCGCCCGCCGCGTCGTAGTCGGGATGCCAATCGCGTGCGTAGGGGAGCTCGGCCACCTCGTCCATCTCGTCGGTGGTGAGCGTCGCCGACGGCGGGTTCTGTACCACATAGACGCTGTTGGGGTAGGGTTCTACCAGGCGATGCCCGGTGATGGGATCCATGTTCTGCTGCTGCACGTTAAAGCTGCGGGCGTAGTTGAGCTTGTCGGCAGCAAGGTCGTCCCAGCTGGGCAGCAGGTCGTAGTCGTAGACCTCGTCGAGCGAGTTGGTACGGTAGACGGTGCTGTTGATATAGGTGATTTGGTCGACGGGCAGGCCCGCGTCGAGCGCGTCGGCGATCTCGACGATCGCGTGCTCGCCCATGCCGTAGATGAGGATGTCGGCGCCCGAGTCGAGCAGTACCGAGCGCTTGAGCTTGTCCTGCCAGTAGTCGTAGTGGGCCAGACGACGCAGGCTCGCCTCGATGCCGCCGATGATAATGGGGGCGTCCTTGAACGTTTGGCGGATGAGGTTGCCGTAGACCGTGACGGCGCGGTTGGGGCGGTGACCCTCCTCGCCACCAGGGGTATAGGCGTCGGTGTGGCGGCGGTGCTTGGTCACCGAATAGTGGTTGACCATGGAGTCCATGTTGCCGGCGCTGACGAGAAAGCCCAGGCGTGGCTCGCCAAGCACCGTGATGCTGGCGGGGTCGGTCCAGTTGGGCTGACAGATAATGCCCACTTTGTAGCCGTGCGCGTCGAGGACGCGGCTGATGATGGCCATGCCAAAGCTAGGGTGGTCCACGTAGGCGTCGCCGCAGATGTAGACAAAGTCGCACTGGTCCCAGCCGCGCGCGTCCATATCGGCGCGGCTGACGGGGAGGAACTTGTCGCGGCCCGGACGCCAGGGGCGGACGGGTGTCGCCTTGACGGTTGTGGCCTGTGCCTTACCGCCGCGCTTTCGCTGCTGGCCCTGTTTGCCCTGCTGACTGCGCTGGTTGTTCTGAGCGTGCTGAGGCTTTTTTGCCACGATCCCTCCCGGTGTTTGTATGCTGCACGTAATTGTAACCAGTCTTTTTAGGACGGGGCTAAAAAGACTGGTGGAGTACACGAGGTCTCGGGTGTCGGTGCCGCGCCCGCCGTTTGTTTCCAGACTGTGTATCTGCGCGTTGGAGAACCCGTCTCGCGCGCACGCCATGTTGTCAATGGGTTACAGTATGAACGGCGGCTATGTCTCCGCCAACGCACGAGAGGGTCGTCAACAAGGAGGATGCACGACGATGCAGCGTGCCAAACAGATATCGGAGTCCATTGAGCTGGGCATCATCTTGGCGCTCGCCGGTGGCTTTATGGATGTGTATTCGTACATTGGGCGCGACCATGTTTTCGCCAACGCGCAGACGGGCAACATCCTGCTGGTGGGCGTGAGCATCTCGGAGGGCAATTGGGCACTTGCGGGGCGTTACTTCTTCCCTGTGGTTTCGTTTGCTGTGGGCATTATGCTTGCCGACCTGGTACACGAGCGGTTTGGCAGTGTGATTCACTGGCGCCAGGTGACGGTGTTCTTTGAAGCCGTCATCTTGCTGGGCGTGAGCTTTATCCCCGGTGGCGGTTACAACCTGCTCGCCAACTGCCTTACTTCGTTTGCCTGCGGTATGCAGGTCGAGAGCTTCCGCAAGATTCATGGACACGGCATCGCCACGACCATGTGTATCGGCAACCTCCGTAATGCCTTGCAAAACGTGGACGATTACATCATTACCCACAAGCGCGGCTTTTTGGAAAACGGCCTGCTGTACTTTGGTGTGATCTTTACCTTTGTGTTTGGCGCCGTGCTGGGCAATTGGTGCATTGAGCGCATGGGTCTGCACGCCATCGTCGTGGCGAGCGTGCTGCTGTTTGTCGCGTTTGCCATCATGTTCATCGACCGCGAGCGCGACTTGCGTTTTCGCTGGAAGGTTGCGGCCGAGGCTTGGAAAGAGGGCTGTCGAAAGTAACCGAATGCGGCAAAGGGACAGCCCCTTTGCCGCAATATATTTTCATCTCTATGTAGTACAGCTTCAGGAGCCAGAAAAAAACTATCTAGCTCCTGAATGTTGTTACGAACTGCTTTTTGCAATTTATTCGAGATGCTCTTCAATCCGAGCCCTCAGAAGGGCAATGGCTGTGGGTATTCCAATTGCGGCGGCTAATTCGGCTTTATCCAAAACCTGTATGTTAAAGCACGATTGTTTATCACATTGAAGGACGTTAACTGAAGATAGCTTCACTTCCCGTTGACTGAATATATCGTAATCTCCAAATAGGAAGTTACCTTTTATTGTGTAATTCGGTATGTTCGTTACGCACTTCATCTCAAGTCTGTTTAGGCCATAATCGAACACCGCAACTTCCTTGTGTTCGATGATGAGCGCAACCCTGGGCATGTTACTAAAACCACCGTCGACGACAGTAAAGAGCTTTTCATTTGCATCGTCATAAACGGTGTATTTAAGACTCAATAGCTGTCCTAGTGGACCCGTGAACCCATGTCTTTTGATGTTGAGGTTGTCTCCCGCTGGGTTGACGAGAGCCAGAGCATGCGGATAAGGGTTACCTTCAATTGAGATTCGATATTCGTTTGTAGCCGTCTTGCTCGATTTAGGACCAGTAGCCATCACGCGTCATCGCCTCGATCGAATTGGAACCGTCTTCTGCTTCGTGCGGAGAATTACGCTGTACGTTGCAGTACATGCAGCTGCAATAACCGCATGGGCAATTTCTAACAAAATGAATGACACTATTTGCTGCATGCATATTAATTACTATAAAGTATCCTTTTATAAACGTATTGTCAAACATATATTGCTAAAACAGAAACAATTTATAGACTGAGTTGGTCGTATTCTTTGGGCAATTGCTCCTATAATCTAGCC
>DXZV01000117.1 GCA_019419485.1 Collinsella sp. | reverse complement strand
GTGGTCCTCGACATACAGGCCGGGGACGTGGTACGAAGTGATGAGGGCCATGTGAGTCTTCCGTTCGTTGCGGTGTTTCGGGTTGACCAATTCTACCGCCGCGGGCGAGGCCATGCGCAAATCGGCTACCATGGTTGCAAACTTCTAGGAGAAAGGGCCGCCCATGTCGGTCGATATAGCCACGTATGTCCACGATCTTGCCGTTGCCGCTAAGGCAGCGTCGGCCTCGCTTGCCACGGCGAGCGACGAGCAGCGCCAGGAGGCCGTGCGCGCCATGGCCGCAGCACTGCGCAACGGTGTCGACTCCATCGTTGCCGCCAACGAGCTCGATATGTCCGCCGCGCGCGATGCGGGGACCTCGGCGGGGCTCCTCGACCGTCTGCTGCTGACGCCCGAGCGCGTTGAGGGTATGGCCGCCGGCCTGGAGAAGCTCGCCGAGCTGCCCGATCCTGTCGGCCGCGTGCTCGACCACCGCGTGCTCGCAAGCGGCGTGGACCTCACCCGCGTGAGCGTGCCGTTGGGCCTGGTCGCCATGGTGTACGAGGCGCGCCCCAACGTGACGGCCGACGCCGCGGGCATCTGCATCCGCACCGGCAACGCCTGCATTCTGCGCGGCGGCTCGCTGGCCTATCACTCGTGTGCCATGATTGCCGAACTGCTGGCCGATGCGCTCGAGGCCCAGGGTTTCCCGCGCGAGGCCGTGTCGATGATCGAGTCTACCGACCGCGAGGCCACCGGCGAGCTCATGAAGCTCCGCGGCGTCGTCGATGTGCTCATTCCGCGTGGCGGTGCGGGCCTGATCCAGCGCTGCGTGCGCGAGTCGCTCGTTCCGGTGATCGAGACGGGCACGGGCAATTGCCATATCTACGTGCATGAATCCGCCGACTTTGATAAGGCACTCAACATTATCGTTAATGCCAAGACCCAGCGCGTAGGCGTGTGCAATGCCGCCGAGTCGCTGCTGGTCGACCATGCTGTGGCCAATGTGTTTTTGCCTGCGGTCGTTGCCGTGCTGCACGACCACGGCGTGCTCATTCACGGCGACGAGGCCACGTGCGCCGCGTGCGCCGATGCCGGCTTTGTGGAGGGCGATGACTACGTCGCCGCGACTGAGGAGGACTGGGGTCGCGAGTACCTGGCGCTCGAGATGAGCGTGAAGGTCGTGGCAAACGAGGACGAGGCCATCGCACACATCAATCGCTACGGCACGATGCACTCCGAGGCCATCGTTGCCGAGGATACGGATGCTTGCGAGCGCTTCCTGGACGCGGTCGATGCCTCGGCCGTGTACGCCAACGCCAGCACGCGCTTTACCGACGGCGGCGAGTTTGGCCTGGGCGCCGAGATCGGCATCTCGACCCAAAAGCTCCACGCCCGTGGCCCCTTTGCCGCCGAGGCCCTCACCACCTACAAATACAAGCTCCGAGGCACCGGCCAGGTCCGCCCCTAACGCCCGCGCAAACAAAAACCACCACAAAGGTGCCTGTCCCCTTTGTGGCGGTTTTAGGTGGCGTGGGCGGTTAGGCCTGGAAGGTATCGCGGTCGGGGGCGAAGGACTGCATGGCCGCTATGGTGCGGTCAAAGAGCTCGGGGAGCTCCCAGCCCAGCATCTCGGCACCCTGCGTAATCACGTCGCGCGAGCAGCCGGCGGCAAAGCGCTTGTCCTTGAACTTTTTCTTGAGCGACTTGGTCGTAAAGTCCATGACGCTCTTACTCGGACGCATGATGACGGCAGCACCGATCAAGCCGGTGAGCTCGTCGCAGGCAAACAGGATCTTTTCCATCTGCAGCTCGGGCTTGGGCAGCGAGGTGTTGAAGTCCGACGTGTGCGTCTGAATGGCGCGAATGAGATCGGGAGAGGCGCCCTCGCCTTCAAGGATCTCGGCCGCATAGATGGTGTGGTTCATGGGGTCGTCCTCATGCTCCTCCCAATCTAGGTCGTGCAGCAGACCGACGATGCCCCAAAACTCCTCGTTCTCGGGGTCGAACTCGCGCGCAAAGTAGCGCATGGTGCCCTCGACCGTTTCGCCGTGGGTGATGTGGAACGGGTCCTTATTGTGCTCGTTGAGCAATTCGAACGCACGGTCGCGGGTGATTCCGGCGGAAAGTGGCTCTGCCATAAAAGACTCCTTGTGCTCGCAGGTATCGCTAAGAATGAATACTACTAGAACGACTAGAACGAAAAAACCACCACAAAGGTGCCTGTCCCCTTTGTGGTGGTTTTTGGCGCGGATGGGTTAGTTGAGGGCGGCTTGGGATAGGCGGGCTTCGGCGTCCTCCTCGGTGACGCCCAGGGCCACAGCGAACTCCTCGATGGAACGGCGCTTGGCCTCCTTGAGTACGCGCATGTAGTAAGAGCTGGGCTTTTTATCTGCTTCCTCGGCCTGGCGAATACGGTGCATCATGGTTTTTGCCACACGGACCGTCTCGGGCGCACCCAGCTTGAGCTGCTGCTTAAAGTGCGTCTCCTCCAGCGAGCTGTTGCGCTCGGTAAAGGTGTCGCACTCCAGCTCGTCGTAGTGGTTCAACAGGTGCTCGGCATCTTGCTGGGAGATGGCGGCATGCAAACGATCGGCCTGCGCCACGGGGTACATGAGAATCGTCTGCGCATGTCCCTGCTTGGTCTCGAGCAACAGCATGGGCTGCGGTGTGTCGTCCCTAAAACCGACGACGGTGCAGACCCCCTGACCCGGATGAATGACGTGTTGACCGATTGAGAACATGCTACCTCCAACTTATACGAATTTGCGTATGTCTAGAATACCACGCTGACGTGCGGAAACCCTTACTTTATGCAGGAAAAGCACACAACTCCGATAGGTTAGAGTATTCGATAAATAGAACGGCTTATCCAAACGTTTATGCATTTCCGGAACGTGTATAAACTGCAGGCAAACCGTCAACTTTGTACAGCCGCGCAAGAGCGGTAGTCAATTTTGTGCATATGCAATATCTATTAGCTTTACCCTGCGACAGTAGCTATCGCTTGTGATAGAGTGCTACAAACTCTGGCTTTTGCCCTACGAGTGACCAAGAGCTCGGGGGCTTTAACACAAGGAGGATCTATGCCCGAGAAGATTGAAGAGCTGGTACGCGCTGCGCTTGCTGCGGCCCAGGAGGCCGGCGACCTTTCCGCATTTGAACTTGACGATTGCGCTATCGAGCGACCGGCTGACACTTCTCATGGCGAGTGGACCTCTACCATGGCCCTGAAGTCCGCCAAGCTGGCCCACTGCGCCCCGCGCAAGATCGCCGAGGCCATCGTTGCCCATATGCCCGAGGATCCCGCGATCGAGAAGGTTGAGATCGCAGGCCCCGGTTTCATCAACTTCTACCTCTCCGTTGCCGTCAAGAATGCCATCTTTGGCGAGGCTCGCGAGAAGGGCATGGACTTCGCTAAGTCCAACGTCGGTGGTGGCCTGAAGACCCAGGTCGAGTTCGTTTCCGCCAACCCCGTCGGCCCCATGCACATCGGCCACGGCCGCTGGGCCGCGCTGGGCGATTCGCTCTGCCGCGTTATGGACCACGCCGGCTATGAGATCCAGCGTGAGTTCTACATCAATGACCACGGCTCTCAGATGAACACCTTCGGCAACTCCATCAGCACGCGCTATATGCAGCTTGCCGATATCATCGCCAAGCAGGGCGTTGATATCGACGAGGCTCACAAGCTGCTGATCGCCGACCGTGACGCCTTTGTTGCCGACGAGAACGACGAGCACCCCGAGACCCATCCGTATCAGGACAACTTTGCCGAGACCTTGGGCAAGGACTCTTACGGCGGCGACTACATCATCGACGAGGCCGCCGAGTTCTGGCGCACCGACGGCGATAAGTGGGTCAACGCCGATCCTCAGGAGCGCATGGAGAGCTTCCGCGAGCGCGGCTATGTAAAGATGGTCGATAACATGCGCGACCTCTGCCACGCCGTCAACTGCGACTTCGATCGTTGGTACTCCGAGCGCTCGCTGTATGTGAAGGACACCGAGGGCGAGACCGCCGGCACCTCCGCCGTCGACCGCGCTTTTGAGAAGCTCGACAAGATGGGCTACCTCTACACCAAGGACGGCGCCCTGTGGTTCCGCTCCACCGATCTGGGCGACGACAAGGACCGCGTCCTGATCAAGTCCGACGGCGAGTACACCTACTTCGCCTCCGACGTCGCCTATCACTGGGATAAGTTCCAGCGCGTCGACCACGTCATCGACATCTGGGGCGCCGACCACCACGGCTACATCGAGCGCGTCCGCTGCGTCTGTGACGCTCTTGGCTATCCCGGCAAGTTTGAGGTTCTGCTGGGCCAGCTCGTCAACCTGCTGCGCAACGGCAAGCCCGTCCGTATGTCCAAGCGCAAGGGCACCATGGTGACCCTGCAGGAGCTCGTCGACGAGGTCGGCTCCGACGCTGCTCGCTACACGCTCATCTCCAAGAGCTCCAACCAGATGGTCGACTTCGATATCGAGGCCGTCAAGAAGCGCGACAACTCCAACCCGGTGTACTACGTGCAGTACGCTCACGCTCGCGTGTGCTCCATCCTGCGTCGTGCCGCAGACGTTACCGCCGAGCAGGCCGCCGAGATGGGCATGAAGGCCGTCGCCGAGAAGGCTATTGGCGAGAACGTCGATTACTCGCTGCTGACCGACCCGACCGAGCTTGCCCTTTCGCGTAAGCTCAACGAGCTCACCGACCTCATCGGTAGCTGTGCTCGCGATCGCGCCCCGTTCCGCCTGACGCACTTTGCCGAGGAGCTCGCTGGCGACTTCCACAGCTTCTACGCCGCCTGCCAGGTCCTTCCGAGCGAGGGCCGTCCCGTCGACCCTGAGCTCTCGCGCGCCCGTCTGGCCGCCTGCGACGCCGTCCGTGTGACGCTCGCCCTGGTGCTTACCCTCGTTGGCGTTTCTGCCCCCGAGCAGATGTAAGCGCTGGTCGTTTGACTGCGTTGGTTTGGTTTGACTGAGCCCTATAAGCCCGATCTCCTACGGAGGTCGGGCTTTTTTCGCAAACGCCGACGTATTGATGAATTTGGAACTGCTGGAAATACGAAACTATGCCAGTTTACTACGATGAATTGAGGAATTCTAACCACGCCGGCGTTTTGCTAAAAAGTGCAAGGCATCTACCTGCGGTTTTAGTTCAACAAGTTTCGGAGTGGTCGCGGTTGAGCGATTCATCGTAGTAAACCGCCATAGTTTTGGCGGAGGCAGTCAGATTTGTGGGTGGCAAACAAAGAGTGTCCCTTTTGACTAGTCGTTTAAGAACGTCCCCAATGACTAAGTTGCAGGTGGCGGCGGTTGTGTTACACTAACGCTGCGTAGTTGACGCAATCATCTCGATACAGATCAATGATGTCCGTCGTTTTGAACGGAACTAGACTGTTTAGCCGCCCTGAAGGTTTATGCAGGGAGCATGTGATCACAGGGCTTGAAAAGAAAGTTGAGCAAACACTGTGTCTGATCAACAGCAAGAAAACGAAATAACGACGACGCAGGCCGCTCCCGCTGCACCGGTTGCGTCGGACCAGGTCGCGGCGCCCGCTCAAGCCTCGGCTCCTGAGACGCCTAAGGCTGCTTCGACGCCTATGCCTGTAGCGGCTGAGAAGGCCGTGTCTGCAACTGGTGAGGAGGCTGCTCCGGCAAAGCCCAAGCGCACGCGCCGCACGGCCAAGCCTGCCGCTGACGGCGAGGAGGTCACCAAGCCAAAGCGCCGTACCACGCGCACGACGCGCGCCAAGCTCACCGTTGCAGCTGACTCCTCGGCGCCGATTTCCGATGAGGTCGCGCAGGCACGTGCGTTGGCGCAGATTAGCGAGGCTCAGGTGGTGCGCGCC
>DXZV01000116.1 GCA_019419485.1 Collinsella sp. | reverse complement strand
ACATCCATGAGCTGCCCAACTTCAACCGCAGCAAGAACATCATCGAGGTCGGCTCCGTTGTCACCATGGAGCCCGGCGTGTACCTGCCCGGCGTGGGCGGCGTGCGCTTGGAGGACTACGGCGTGGTCACCGAGAACGGCTACGAGCCTTTCACCAAGACCCCGCACGACCTGCACGTCATCGACTGCTAGCCCATTTCGATAGATTTTGGGGCGGGGCGTCCGAAGCAATTCGGGCGCCCCGCGTTCTCTTTTTATGCGCTCGCTGCAGCAGCCGTCTGCAAGTGTATAATTTCTGTCGTATGTAATTTGGACGCCTGTGCGTTCTGCCCATAAGAAGAAAGGTCGCTATGCCTACCATTTCTACCGCCGACTTCAAGAACGGCCTCGGTCTCCGCATTAAGGACAAGGTCTACACCATCGTCGAGTTCCAGCACGTCAAGCCGGGCAAGGGCGGTGCTTTTGTGCGCTACAAGACCCGCGATATCAAGAGCGGCCGTGTCGTTGAGAACACCTGCAACGCCGGTACCAAGTTCGAGAGCGTCATGCTCACCACCCGTGAGTTCCAGTACCTCTATAACGACGGTGCCGACTACATCTTCATGGACAACGAGTCTTACGAGCAGGTTCCCGTCCCCGAGGACATGGTGGGTGAGAACTCCAAGTGGCTGCGCGAGAACGACACCTGCCAGCTGCTCTTCGCCGACGACGAGCTCATGGGCGTGACCCCGCCGATGTTCATCGAGACCACCATCGTCCAGACCGACCCGGGCTTTAAGGGCGACACCGTCCAGGGTTCCACCAAGCCGGCCACCATCGACACCGGCGCTGTCATCCAGGTCCCCATGTACCTCAACGAGGGCGAGGTCATCAAGGTTGACACCCGCGACGGCAAGTTCGTCTCCCGCGTCTAGCAACCAACTTTACTAGGAGGACTCATGCCCCAGGAAATCAAGATTGACGGCATCGGTATTTCGCCCGATGTTCTGACCGCCATCGTCTCGCGCGCCGTGTCCGATGTCGAGGGCATCGCCTCCGTTGGCGTCAAGGACCTTGCCACGAATCTTGTCTCCATGATGCTCTCGTCCAAGGCCCCGGCTTCCGAGCCGGCGGTCGAGGCCGAGGTCATCGGCGACAAGCTTGCGCTCACCGTGCGCGTCGTGGTGTTCTTTGGCTATCCGTTCAAGAAACTCGCCGAGGCCGTTCGCGCCGCTGTGGTCGCCGCCATCGATGCCCAGGTGGGTGTCGAGGTCGAGCGCGTTGACGTTTGCATCGACGGCCTCGTTTTCCCCAAGGAGTAACCTTTGAGCCTTAAGGTTTATCGCGGGCGCACGCTTGCCCGCAGTCAGGCGCTGCAGCTGCTGTTCCAGGCCGAGGCCACGGACAGCCCGCTCGAGCGCGTCCTCGAGGGCGATTTCCTGATCTCGAAGGGTCCCCTCGACCCCTATGCGCTGGAGCTTTGCCGCGGTGCCTACGAGCATATCGATCGCATCGACTGCGCCCTGCGCGCTGTCGCCAAGAACTGGGATCTTATGCGCATGCCCGGTGCCGACCGTAACCTTCTGCGTATCGCCGTCTACGAGATGCGCTTCCTCACCGACGAGGAGGTCTCGGACGCTATCGTGATTAACGAGGCTGTCGAGCTTGCCAAGGCCTATGGCACCGACCAGTCCGCGTCGTTTGTCAACGGCGTGCTGGGCAAGATCGCTCGCAGCGAGGAGCTGCCGGGCGAGGACCTTTATCAGGAGCTGCTGGCCGAGGACCGCGCCCGCGAAGAGGCCCAGGCTGCCGAGGCTGCCGCTAAGGTTGCCGCCGCTCAGGCTGCCGCTGGCGTGCTGGCCGAGGATGCGGATACTGCAGAGGTCGACGAGGCCGACACCGACTCCGTCGAGGAGTAGCCATGCCAGAGGGTTCCGTCCGCAACTTCGACGAGATCTCGGACCGCTTGGACCAGATTATCGCTACCGTTCGCTCCAAGGATACGTCCTTGGAGCGTTCGCTCGATCTGTTTGACGAGGCGATTGAGCTCGGCTCTCGCGCAGTCGATATGGTCGACAAGTTTGAGCTGACGCCGCGTGAGGCCGATAAGCTCGAGCAAGAATACGATGAGGATGCGGCTAAAGAATCACAGGATGGCCAGGCTGCATCTCCGGATACGAATGGTTGATGGCATTCATGAAACGCGTGCGTCTTGATGACGAACTGATTTCACAGGGCATCTGCGCCGATCGCGCGGATGCCCTTCGCACTCTTATGGCCGGCTTGGTCTCGAGCGGTGGCGAGCGCTTGACCTCGCCAGGTCTTAAGGTTGCCCCAGGCCTTCCGCTGCATGTGAAGGGTCGCATCCCGTATGTTGGGCGCGGTGGGCTTAAGCTCGAGGGCGCGCTCGATGCGTTTGATATCGACCCGACGGGCCTTGCCTGCCTGGATGTTGGGTGTTCTACCGGCGGTTTTACCGATTGTCTGCTTAAGCGCGGCGCTGCAAAGGTCGTCTCGGTTGACGTGGGGCGTGCCCAGTTTGATTGGTCGCTACGTCAGGACGATCGTGTGACGCTGCATGAGCGCACCAACGTGACGCAGCTGCCCGAGCTTGGCTATGAGAGCGCTATCGACCTGGCCGTGTGCGACGTGTCGTTTACCAGCATCGCGAACATCATCGATGCGGTGCTGGCGTGCCTGACGCCTTCGGGTTCGTTTTGCACGCTCGTAAAGCCTCAGTTTGAGGCTCCGGCAGCGCTGGTGGGAGAGGGCGGTATCCTGACCGACCCCGTCGTGCGTGCTGACACGCTCGTTGCGGCAATCGAGCTGTTTGCCGCGAAGGGCCTGTTCCCGGTTGACGTGTGCGTGTCACCTATCCATGGCGCCAAAGGTAACGTTGAGTTTTTCCTGTACGGCACGAGGCTCGCCCCCGGCGAGCGCTCGAAAGACGAGTTGCAAGCCCAGGTATCGGCTTTGAGCGAGAAAGCGGCAACGCTATGAAGGTCTTTCTGGTTCCCAATTACTACAAACAAGAGGCGGTTGAGAGCGGCCTGATGCTCGAGCTCTGGCTGACGCGCCAGGGCTACGAGGTCGCATGGGCGGCCGATCAGCGCTCGAAGATTCAGAGCACGCCCGATGTCGACGATGCCGACTTGGTCATCACGCTCGGCGGCGACGGCACGCTTTTGAGGGCTGCCCGCATCCTCAACTATCGCGAGATTCCCATTCTTGGTCTTTCCTATGGTCATCTGGGTTTTTTGACCGCAGCGAGTCCCGAGGAGCGCGATATTTTGCAGGTTGTGAGCGATGCCCTGTCCGGTGAGCTCCACGTGAGCCGTCGCGCCACGATCGCCGCAGACATCGTTTCCGTGCGTGAGGACGGCACGAAGGATGTCGTGCGTTCGTTCGCCCTCAACGATATGGCGCTCACGCGTGGGCCCCTGTCCGATATGGTCGAGTTCGACATCACCGTTTCGGGCCACCATATCGATCGCTTGCGCGGCGATGGCGTGGTCGTGTCCACGGCAACCGGCTCCACGGGCTATGCCCTCAGTGCCGGCGGTCCTATCGTGAGCCCGGATTACACGGGCATGGTCTGCGTGCCGATCGCGCCGCATACCATTCAGGCTCGCGCCTTTTTGACCTCGCCGAGCGATGTTGTCGAGATTTTTATGTCCGATGACCGCCCGAGTGTGCCGGCTATTGCAATCGACGGGCAGTTTATTACCTGCGATGGCACCGTCGAGAGCGTGGCCGTGCGTCGCGGTCCCGGCGATGTGCTGCTGCTCGACTATGGCCCCGAGAGCTTCTACAACTCGGTAAGCCGTGTGTTCTACGGAGTTCGCCATGATCGATGAGTTGCAGGTTTCAAATATTGCACTCATTCGTGAAGCGACGCTGGTGCCCAGCGCGGGCCTAACTGTCCTGACCGGTGAGACTGGCGCCGGCAAGACCGCGCTGCTCTCGGCGCTTAAGCTCATCTTGGGCGAACGCGCAGATTCGTCGACCGTGCGCGAGGGCGAGGCGCTTGCGAGCGTCGAGGCGCGCTTGTTTGATGGCCCGCACGACACGGAGGGCTTCACCGTGCAGCGCAGCCTTTCTGCCGAGGGTCGCAGCCGCGTCAAGATTGACGGCCGCATCGCCAGCGTGCGCGAGCTTTCCGAGCGCGTCGGCGTGATGATGGATCTGTGCGGTCAGCATGAACATCAGCGCCTGCTCGATCCGGCGCATCATGTTGCCATGGTTGATGCCTGGGCTGGTCGCTCTGCGCTCGAGGCGCTGGAAAAGTACCGTGCCTGCTTCAAGGCGTCGCGTGCGGCTGCCAAGGAGCTTCATCGCGTCGAGGAGGCGTCGCGTGCGCAGGGGAGTCGCGTCGAGGAGGCACGCTTCGCGCTCGAGCGTATCGCCGAGGTCGAACCCAAGCCGGGTGAGTACGAGGAGCTCGAGGAGCTTCTACCGCGCTCGGAGCATGCCGAAGTGCTGGTAGCGACGGCTAACGAAGCCCATGCCTCTCTTGCTGCCGAAGGGGGAGCGCTCGATGCCGTGAACGGCGCCGTGGCAGAGCTGGCGCGTATGGCGACCGTCGACCGCAAGCTGGGCGACATCGCCGATGCCCTTTCGGATGCCTGCATTTCACTTGAGGATTGCGCCAACGAGCTGCGTTCTTATCGCGATGGGGTTGCCTTTGACCCTCGCGAGCTCGCTCGCATGCGCGAGCGGTATTCCGACCTTAAGGGACTTCTGCGGCAGTGGGGTCCCACCATGGACGACGTGTTTGCTATGCGCGATCGCTCGCAAGAGCTGTTGTCGCTGGTAGACGATGGTGATGAGCAGATCAAGAAGGCTCGCGAAGCGCTTGGCGCGGCGGAGCGCGAACTGTTCGCCGCCGCCAAGGCGCTTAAGCGTGCACGCAATACGGCAGCCCCGCGTTTTTGTCACGAGGTTGGCCGCCAAATGGCGCGTCTGGAAATGGGCAGCGCCGAACTTGTCTGGGAGTCGCGTGATCTTCCCCGCGCCGAGTGGACGTCGGCGGGTCCTTCGAGCTATGAGCTTTTGTATCGCAGCGGCGCCGGTTTGACACCGCGCCCTCTGCGCCGCATCGCCTCGGGCGGCGAGCTCAGCCGCGTTATGCTTGCGAGCAAGGTGGTCTTGGGTAATGCGGACGGCGTCGACACACTGGTATTTGACGAGGTCGATGCTGGTGTCGGCGGCTCCACGGCTCGTGCTCTTGCCGGCGTGCTGGCTGATCTTGCCGCCACGCATCAGGTCATCGTCGTAACGCACCTGGCGCAGGTCGCCGTCATGGCCGACAAGCATTACGTGGTCAGTAAAGAGCCCGGTGACGTTCCCCAGACGCACCTGGACGAGGTGACCGGCGAGGCTCGTACTGCCGAGATTGCCCGTATGCTCAGCGGCGATCAATCGGAGGCAAGCCTAGCGCACGCTAGACAAATGCTCGAAGAAGCTCGTGGCTAGACCGAGCCTGCGGCGTCTGTGGGACAAAAGTACGACTGATAATTTTGTCCCACCGACGTTTTTTACTCCACGACCTTGTCCGGCTGGATGAGCTCCTCGTAGTAGCTGATGTGCTCTCGGGCGTCCTCGATTTCGGGCAGCAGGAAGTTGTAGATGACCTCTATGATCATCGTGGCGCTCATCTTGGAGAACGCGAAGTCGCCCGTTGTCAGCAGCGCCTCGTGATTGACGGTATTAAAGGTGTAGTCGGCCAGGCGAGCAAGCGGAGACTTGCTGTCGCTGCTGATGACGACTACGGTAGCACCGCAGTCGCGAGCCGCTTTTGCCATGCGATTCAGTCGACGAGACTTGCCGGAGTTTGAGATCAAGACAATGACATCGCTCGGACGCAACGTGAGCGCAAAACCAATCGATGTCTCGCTGAT
>DXZV01000115.1 GCA_019419485.1 Collinsella sp. | reverse complement strand
GATTGTCACGTTCTTCATCGGGCGCGTCTCCGTATCCAAAACATCGTCTGCCAAGGAGCAGCGGACCGAAGACAAGCTCGACAGCCTTTGCGGCGACACGAGCGAGATCAAGGACGGCGTCAAGGAGATCAACCGCAAGCTCGACGACCACGGCGAGCGCCTCACGAAAGTTGAGCAACAGGTCATCACCTTGTTCAACCGGCTCGACCGCGTCGAGAAGAATTACGACCTGCATCACGGTATCGGCGGGTCAGATTAGGAGCTGAAAAATGAAAATCAACTGGGCCCTTCGCTTCAAGAATAAGCAGACGCTCGCGGCATTGGCCGCCACCGTAATCAGCGCAGCCTATCAGGTGCTCGGAATCCTCGGAGTCGTGGCGCCTATCTCCCAGGGGTCGCTCATCCAGCTCGTCGGAATCATCCTGACCGTTCTCGCCGGCTTCGGCGTGATCGTCGATCCGACCACCAAGGGCGCGTCGGACTCGAAGCGTGCCATGTCGTACAGCGAGCCCCATGCCGCATATGACGCCAAGGCGGTTGAGTAGGCCATGGCCATCACACAGCGCGAGGCCTTCGCGCAGGTCATGGAACACCTCGTCTCCCATGATGGGGGCGGCGGTCACGGATACTCGCAGGCCAACCGCATGGGGGACGGAACGACCGAGACGATTTGTCTGTCCGACGGCACCACCGTCACTATTGCCGGTGGCGATCGCGACTGTTCCTCGGCCGTAGTGACCGCCCTCCGCGCGGTCGGCGTCAATACCTTCGGAGCCTCGTATACCGGAAACATGCGGGAGCAGCTGCTCAAGACGGGCCTTTTCGGCTGGCGTAAGATGGGCGTCAAGTCCGCCCAGCGTGGAGACATCTACCTCAACGAGAAGTGCCACACCGCCGTGTGCGTCTCTCCCTATGGATCAGCTCGCGGCGACCTCTTGGCCCAATTCTCCATTTCTGAAAAGGGGACCGTCACCGGCACCAAGGGCGACCAGACCGGGCGCGAGTCCAACATCAAGGCGTACTACAGCTACCCATGGGACGGCACGCTCTACTGGCTTGGCGACGGCAAGACACTGAATGGGTCAAATACGGAAGTCGCGGACAATACGGTCCCGAGCCTCGGAGACACGCGATATTTCGGCCCGAAGATGGCCAAGGAGCTGCAACGCCAGCTCGGCACGACTGCCGATGGCGTGATCTCCGGTCAATGGCCGGCGAATGAGCGATACCTTTGGGCATGCGACCGCGGCGTAATCGAGTACGTCAAGGGCGGGGTTGGCTCGAATGCCGTCCGCGCCCTGCAGGACAAGGTCGGATGCAAAGTCTATCCCGTGGTCGGCGGTGTTCAGGCGCGACAGATGGGTTCGGGAACGGTCTTCAAACACCAGCAGTGGCTTATCGCTCAAGGTATCTCGTGCGGATCATCGGGTGCGGACGGATACCAGGGCCGCGACACCAACGTCGCCATCGGCCAAGCGCTCGTCAAGCAACTCTATCGATAGGTGTGCATATGAATCCGTTTGATATCTGTTTTATTGTCGGCGCTGCTGCAGGACTGCTGACCGGTCTTCTCGGATGGGCAATCGTGCGCGTCGGCAGCCAAAAAGACTTTAGAAATTGATAGATGCAGCCCCTCCCCGGCATGAAACTGACGGGGAGGGGCTTTATGCATTGCCGGATATCCGTCAATATCCGTTCTGCAATGCAGTTTCAGTGCGGTGAGAGCGTGTGGAAACATAACTACCTGCGATTTTGCTGCTACAAGGCACTCCATAACATCACGTTCAAGACTCTTAATCCCAAGGTCCAGGGTTCGACCCCCTGACGGCCCACCAAAGCATGTTAAGACGGTCAGCGAAAGTTGTCCGTCTTTTTTGTTAACCTCGCATGGGGTCGAACCCGTAAGGGCACAGACGCTTTACAAGTCGAGTCTGCCCTGGGGGTCGGTGAATCCGTCTGTACCCTCCTTGAGCTTTTTCTCGTCTGCTTTCACGCGACGTTCGAGCTTCTTTGTATCTTCGGCAGGCGGTAGGTTCTCGGGTACAATTCCGCGGTCGATGAGGCTGCCACGCACGCTTGTGTTGTTCTCGACGTGCTCTTGCTTGATCTGGTCCAGACCGTACAGGTCGTGTTCCTCGGCGTTGAAGGCCGTCATCGAGTTCGTAAGGTCCTTTGCTTTGATGAGAACATCGGCTAGCCTGTCCGCCAATGCCGAGCTCTTGGATACGCCGAGCTGTTGCTTCATTTCCGCCGTGCTTCTGCCGCCGAATAACGCTTCATCGCCCTTCGACTTGATGATTGCGAATCCTTTGGAGTCCACGCCGCGTTTGAACGCAATACCCGAGAGCTGTTTCTCTGAATCAGATAGCGAGTGGCGCGCCTGCAAGCGCTGAATCTCTGCGAAGCGCTGCTCTATGAGCTCTTGGCGGCGCGTCTGCACGGCGAAGTACGCCTGTGCGAGCGCGATTTCTTGCTTGTTTGAATCTCCGTTCTGGGCGATTAAATAGCATGCATAGCGCGTAAGTTTGTAGTCTTTAACCGCGCGAGCGGCGACACCGGCAGTTACCATTTTCGTGGTGTCACGAAAATGGGAATCAACTGGAGTTTTGTTTGTTTCGCACGAGACTTTTGCCCTCTTAACAACTTCGGCAAAGTTCTCCCATCGAGTGTACCCCATGGGTTCCATTAAATCGCGTGCGAGCCAATACTCAACGCCGTCTTCTACATTGGCGTAGCTATCAAGTTCGACACGCCACTTCTCGATATCTCTACTGTCCATATCTCCTCCTCGCTGGCCTATTGTCTATGCGGGCTTTGCCCGCTCCGTATTCAGAATAAGGATACGCTGCCGTACGGACACGAATGGGCCCCGTGCCACTTCGAGCTCACGGGGCCCATAGATATCGATTAGTTGTGTTCTGCTTTAGATGGGTGTTCGAATTAGTCTGCTCGATAGTGCGATCCGAGACTTTCGGTTCGCTTACGCATGGCTTTGATCATTTCCTGTGCTAGTTGAATCTGCGATTGCAGGCGGGCGAGGGCTGCGACTTCGCTGTCCTGGGCTTTCTGTGTGCTCAAGGTCGTTGCCTCCGTCTTCAAGCCCTCAAGCTCGTGTAGTGCCTCGGATAGGCCTGTTTCGGTCCTGTTGATCATGCAATAGGTGCTCATCGTGTGCCTTAGGCTGTGTGTCAGGCGTTCGGCATCTGTTGCGGCTATGCCGTACTGGGGGAGGGCGATATCCGCCTTCAGGGCTGTCTCGGGCTCTTTCTGTGCTGCTTGGGCTGCCGATGCGCCCGCGATGCGCCCGAACACGATGCCGTTGGCGCTTGACAAGCCACCAATGCGGTCGGCGCCGTGCATGCCGCCTGTCGCCTCACCGCAAGCGTAGAGGCCCTCAACGCCCGTTTGCGCGGTCTTATCGATCTTGATGCCGCCGTTAGCGGCGTGGGCATACATCGCAACGCGCATCTCGTCAGTCGGGGCGATGCCGTGCTCGTCTTGCAGCCAGGTGGCAAAGGTCTGCACAAACTCTGGGACATCCTCGCGGGGAAAGTCGTAGTGGAGTGCCAGGCCTTCGACACCTGCCTGATCGATGACGAGATCGATAGCGCGGGAGGCCAAGCGTGACGTGAAGGGACCATATCCAGAGCGCTGCTCGAGCAGGTCGTCCAGCTTGTCGTCGGCAATATCTACCGGCTGGTCTACATGTACGTAGCGCCAGGTTTTCTCGTTGAAGACCAGGTTGCGCTTGGGCTCGATGAAGCCGGGCATCATCTGCATGAACTCTATATTAGTAAGTGTTGCGCCGTGCGCCAGCGCGATGGCCTGCGAGGAGCTGAGCACATCAGCCGACGTAAGGCTGCGCTCGAACAGGCCGCCTGTGCCACCGGTTGCGATGATCGTGGCCTTGGCAGCAAAGGGCACGATTCGATTTTCGGTGAGGTCGTAGAGCATGGTTCCGGTTATTCTGCTGTTCGTGTCCTCAACAAGGTCGATAAGCTCATGGCGGGGGAGCAGGCGAATGCCGAGCGACTCGATCCGGGTCGTCAGAGCGTCCTCAAGGGGCTTGCGGGTGAGGCCGCGCCACATGCGCGTCTTGTGGTCAAAGCAGGGGATAAATTGCTTTTGCTGAGCGCTTTCAGCGCTTTGCGGACGCTGGAGCTCAACACCCAGGTCTTGCTCGAGCCATTCAATTGCCTGGGGAATGCTGTGGACAAACGTCTGGACAAGCTCGGGGTCGGCGACGCCGCCACCAACGGTCTGGATGGTGTCGATGAGGTCTTGTTCGTCGTCTTCGTTAACGGGTCCGATAAGCCCCAGGCCCCAGGTTCCGGGGAAGAAGCTCGATCCACTCATAGTCTTGCCGGCGCTTGCCACAGTGACGGTTGCACCCGTGCGTGCCGCTTCGATGGCGGCGCAAAGTCCCGCAATGCCAGATCCAATTACCAGTACATCATTCGATTCCATCGGATTCCTTTCTCGTCCGGCGCATTGTCGCACGGGTGATCGGCAATGGGGCCGCAAAGACTCGGCAAATCGGTATAGGGCACATATGGCAGGTGGGCGTCATGGACGTTCTGACGCTCCGTCTCATCACATCTCGTATTTCGCCCCAACTGATATATCGGCATTAGCTGCCCTGCGACAGCGTAAACAAAAAGAGCCGCTACCCCGAAAGGTAGCGGCTCCAAAGCTCATCTATGTGAGCATCGCGCGGGCGCGATTAGGCCTTGAGGGCCTCCTCGACGGCGACAGCGCAGGCGACGGTGGCACCGACCATGGGGTTATTGCCCATGCCGATGAGACCCATCATGTCGACGTGCGCAGGCACGGAGGAAGAACCGGCGAACTGGGCGTCGGAGTGCATACGGCCCATGGTGTCGGTCATGCCGTAAGAGGCAGGGCCGGCGCCCATGTTGTCCGGGTGCAGGGTGCGGCCAGTGCCGCCACCAGAAGCGACGGAGAAGTACTTCTTGCCAGCCTCGATGCGCTCCTTCTTATAGGTGCCAGCGACAGGGTGCTGGAAACGCGTGGGGTTGGTGGAGTTACCGGTGATCGAGATGTCGACGTTCTCGTGCCACATGATGGCAACGCCCTCGCGGACGTCGTCGGAGCCGTAGCAGTTAACGGCAGCGCGGGGACCATCGGAGTAGGGGATGGTCTCGACGACCTTGAGCTCGCCCGTGTAGTAGTCGAACTGAGTCTTCACATAGGTGAAGCCGTTGATGCGGGCGATGATCTGGGCGGCGTCCTTGCCCAGACCGTTCAGGATAACGCGCAGCGGCTTCTTGCGAGCCTTGTTGGCGTTCAGAGCCAGGCCGATAGCACCCTCAGCGGCAGCGAAGGACTCGTGGCCGGCCAGGAAGGCGAAGCACTCGGTGTCGTCGGAGAGCAGCATAGCGCCCAGGTTGCCGTGGCCCAGACCGACCTTGCGGTCCTCGGCGACGGAGCCGGGAACGGTGAAGGCCTGGATGCCCTCGCCGATGATGGCGGCAGCCTCAGAAGCAGTCTTGGCGCCACGCTTGACAGCGAGAGCGCAGCCGAGGGTGTAGGCCCACTCGGCGTTCTGGAAGGCGATGGACTGGGTGTTGTTGACGATCTCACGCGGGTTGAAGCCCTTGTCGGTGCAGATCTGCAGAGCTTCCTCGAGGGAGGCGATGCCGTTGTCGGCGAGGCACTTGTTGATCTTGTCAGCGCGGCGCACGTAACCTTCGAACGTAACAGTCATAGTTATTTCCCTCCCTTTCTACTCGTGAACCGGGAACACGCTGGCGACGGAGTGAGTCTCCTCGTCGGTGCGCGGGTCGATGTACTTGGCAGCGTTCTCCCACTGACCATAGTGGCCCATAGCGCCAGCGATGGCCTCCTCGGGGGTCTTGCCGGCCTTGAC
>DXZV01000114.1 GCA_019419485.1 Collinsella sp. | reverse complement strand
CATCCAGCACAAGATCATTTCCAAGGCCGTCGAGAATGCCCAGCACAAGGTCGAGAGCATCAACTTCTCCATGCGTAAGAGCGTCCTTGACTACGACAACGTCATGAACACGCAGCGCCAGGTCATCTACGCCGAGCGCAATAAGATTCTGGACGGCAAGGATCTGACCGACCACATCACCGAGGTCATGCACGATACCGTGTACCGCTGCGTGCAGGAGTTCTGCACCAAGGACAGTCACGATGGCGAGCGCGACCTGGAGGGCCTGCGCAAGTGGGTTGTAGAGCTCACCGGCCACATCGATACGCCGAAGTTCCCCGACGAGGATTATGAGGCTCTGGCTGCCGATGTCCTGGCTTACGTAGAGAAGTGCTACAACATGAAAGCCGAGCGCTTGGGCGAGGACCTGATGCGCGAGCTCAACACCCAGGTCATGCTGCGCGTCATCGATACCCGCTGGATGAACTACCTGCAGGAGATGGACTACCTCAAGACCGGCATCGGCCTGCGCGGCTTTGGCCAGCGCGACCCGCTGGTCGAGTACAAGACCGAGGCCTACGGCGCGTTCCAGATACTCGTCGACACCATGTACGAGGATTACCTGCGCACGGTTCTGCGCATCGAGATCAAGGCTGCCCCGCGTGCCGTGGAGCACAAGGAGGAGCCCGCGCTCGAGGGTGCGCACTTCTCCGGTCCTGCCGAGGTCGATGGTGACAACGGCGACTCGGTGCTGCGCAAGCAGGCGCAGGTGCAGGCCCGCACGGCTGTCCAGGGTGGTCCGGCTGCCGTCAACAACGGTGGCAAGGTGACCACCTATCGCAAGTCCGAGAGCGACGATCCGTACGTCAACGTGGGCCGCAACGACCCGTGCCCCTGCGGTAGCGGCAAGAAGTTTAAGTACTGCCACGGCAGGAATCGTTAATGGCTGAGGCTTTAGAGGTAACGCCCGCCGAGCTGGACGCGTTTGCGGACCGGCTCGGTGAGGTCGAGTCGTATCTCCACTTGGACGAAAAGCGCACGCGCGTGACCGAGCTCGAGGCCAAAAGCGTGGCCCCCGGCTTTTGGGATGACGCCGACGCCGCCCGTGCCGCCATGGAGGAAATCGCGCGCACCAAGGAAGATATCGCTGCCGTGGACAACGCGCGCGGCGAGCTATCTGACGCCCGCGCGGCGCTGGAGCTTGCCGAGGAGATGGGGGATGACCCCGACGCCGCCGCCCTTCGTGAGGAGGCTACAGCCACGGCTGAGCGCCTGGCACGTGTCATCGATGAGCTTGAGCTTTCGAGCTGGTTTACCGGTGAGTTCGATCACGGCGATGCCATTGTGACCATCAAGCCCGGACAGGGTGGTCTGGAGGCCCAGGACTGGACCTTCATGCTCTTTAAGATGTACATGAAGTACTGCCAGCGTCGCGGCTGGAAGGTCACCATCAACGACTGTCCCGCAGCCGAGGTCATCGGCATCGACCGCGCGACCTTTACCGTCGAGGGCAAGGACGCATTTGGCATGCTGCGCGCCGAGGCCGGCGTCCACCGCTTGGTTCGCATTAGCCCCACCGACGACAAGAAGCGCCGCCAGACCACGTTTGCCGGCGTCGAGGTCATCCCCGTGCTACCCGATGATATCGACATCGAAATCAGTCCCGATGACATCCGCGTGGACGTGTACCACGCGAGCGGCCCGGGCGGTCAGGGCGTTAACACCACCGACTCCGCCGTGCGCGTGACGCATTTCCCCAGCGGCATTGTGGTCACCTGCCAAAACGAGCGCAGCCAGATCCAGAACAAGGCCGCGTGCATGCAGATCCTCAAGGCTCGCCTGTACGAGATTGAGCTCGAGAAGCGCGCCGAGGCCCTGGATGAGATCCGCGGGCCCAAGACCACGATTGGTTTTGGCAACCAGATCCGCAGCTACGTGCTCTACCCGTATCAGATGGTTAAGGACCTACGCACGGGCGTTGAGACCAGCAACGTCGAGGCAGTTCTTGACGATGGCGATTTGGATCCGTTTGTGATTGGCTATCACCGTTGGGCTACCGGCAACGCCGATGTAGAAGGCTCGGAGATCTAAAACATCGGGCGGCTTCAAGCCGATGCTAAGCCCAACGGTTGGACGGGTTTGTATTCGGAATAAACCCTGCGCAGGGGTGGTTTTTGTCCGGCGAATCGGTAGAATCGAATACAAGAAGAAGTTCAAAGCGCATCCGATGGGGTGCGCTTTTTTGAGGGAGGCAGCATGGCATATCGTCTGGACATTAAGCGCATTCTTTCGATGAACTTCTTTCACGACCTGCCCCAGATTATGTTGGGGTGCGCTCTGGCCGCTATTGCGACCGACCTGTTTTTGATTCCTAACGGCCTTGCTGCCGGTGGCGTTACGGGCCTTGCCACCATTATCCAGGCGGTCGGCGCATCGCGCGGTCTATCGCTTCCCGTTGGTATTCAGACGATCGTGATGAACGCCTTGCTGCTGCTGGTCGTTATGCGCGAGGGCGGCATGTTCTACGTGGTGCAGACGGCGACAGGCTTTGTGCTGCTGGGCTTTTTCACCGACCTGTTCGCTCCGTTTGTGGCGCCGCTGGCACATGCCGATCTGATGCTGCCCGCTATGTGGGGCGGCATCATCACGGGCATCGGTTATGGCATGGTGCTGCGCGCCGGCGCCAACACCGGCGGCTCGGACACGATTGGCCAAATCATCTCGCGTAATACCTCGCTGCCCGTGGGCTCGACCGTCATGGCGATCGATGTTGCCGTATGTGCGCTGTCGGCTCCGGTCTTTTCAATCGAAAATGCACTATATGCAGGCCTTTCGATGGTCATTAGCGGCTACGTGATCGATGCCGTGGTCGATGGTGGCAACAAACGCCGTATGGTACTCATCATCTCGGACAAGTTCCCTGATATCGCTGCCGATATTATGTATGGCCTGGGTCGTGGTTGTACCAAGTTTAAGGCGACTGGCATGTATTCGGGTGCCGAGAAGCCGGTGATCATGGTCATCGTGAGCCGTCGAGAGCTCAATACCCTCAAGACGATCGTGCGCGAGCGCGATCCTCACGCCATTGTGACGGTCGCTGACGTTACGGAAGCCTTCGGCGAGGGATTCAAGGACATTAGCGCGTAGGGGCGACCGCGTTCCATCCAAAAGACGTTCACATTGATAAACCGTTTCATCAGCGGTTCTGCCTGCTAAATTGTTCAAATAATGATAAAAACTCTGGTAAAGCCATCAGTTTCCAGCATAATGAATGACGTACGTGCATTGCGGCTGTGTTGGGATTACCTTCGGTGCCGTGCGCATCTTGTCTAAAGAGGATGAAAGGAAGGCACAATGAGCGACGAAGAGCTCAAAAAGGTTGCCAACGAGGTAAGGAAGGGCATCGTCACCGGCGTGCACGCTGCCAAGTCCGGCCATCCGGGCGGTTCGCTCGGTGCTGCCGACATCATGACCTATCTGTACTTTGAGGAAATGAACGTCGACCCGTCCGATCCCCGCAAGGCCGATCGCGACCGTTTTGTGCTCTCCAAGGGCCATTGCGCTCCGGGCCTGTACGCCGTGCTCGCCGAGCGCGGGTTCTTCCCCAAGGAGGATCTTGAGACGCTGCGCCACATCGGCAGCCACCTGCAGGGTCACCCCAACATGAACGACACCCCGGGCGTCGACATGTCCACCGGCTCGCTCGGCCAGGGCATTTCCGCCGCCGTGGGCATGGCCGTTGCCGCCAAGCACTGGGGCGATACTTATCGCACGTACGCCCTGCTGGGTGATGGCGAGAGCGAGGAGGGCCAGGTCTGGGAGGCCGCCATGTTTGCCGGCAACCAGCAGCTCGATAACCTCTGCGTGATCGTCGACCACAACGGCCTTCAGATTGACGGTCCCGTCGAGGAGGTCAACGACCCCATGCCGCTCGCCGACAAGTTCCGCGCGTTCAAGTTCCACGTGGTTGAGCTCGCCGACGGCAACGACTTCGACCAGATCCGCGCCGCCTTTGCCGAGGCTCGCGCCACCAAGGGGCAGCCGACCGCCATTATCGCCGAGACCACAAAGGGCAAGGGCGTGTCCTTTATGGAGAACCAGGTTGGCTGGCACGGCAAGGCCCCCAACGATGAACAGTTTGAGCAGGCCATGGCAGAGCTCACGGCCGCCGGAGAGGAGCTCTAGGATGGCAGACGTCAAGAAAATCGCCACGCGTGTAAGCTACGGCGAGGCCCTCGTCGAGCTCGCCAACGAGCACGATGACTTTGTGGTCCTCGACGCCGACCTGGCCGCCGCCACGCAGACCGGTAAGTTTAAGGCCGCTTGCCCCGACCGCTTCTTCGATGTGGGCATTGCCGAGAGCAACCTGATGGGCGTCGCCGCCGGTATCGCGACCACTGGTCGTGTTGCCTTCGCGAGTACCTTTGCCATGTTCGCTGCCGGTCGCGCCTTTGAGCAGGTCCGCAACTCCATCGGCTACCCGCACCTCAACGTTAAGATCGGTGCCACGCACGCCGGCATCTCGGTGGGCGAGGACGGCGCCACGCACCAGTGCTGCGAGGATATCGCCCTCATGCGCGTCATCCCCGGCATGACCGTAATTGTTCCCGCCGACGACGTGGAGGCCCGCGCCGTGACGCGCGCCGCCTACGAGTGCGACGGTCCGGTGTACATGCGCTTCGCCCGTTTGGCCTCGCCGGTTATCAACGACCCCGAGACCTACAAGTTCGAGTTGGGTAAGGGTATTGTCATGCGCGAGGGCGCCGATGTGACCATCATCGCCTGCGGCCTGATGGTCGGCGAGGCTCTCGAGGCCGCCGAGCAGCTCGCTGCCGAGGGCATCGACGCCGAGGTCATCAACATGCACACCATCAAGCCCATCGATGCCGACCTGATCGTCAAGAGCGCCACCAAGACCGGCCACGTCGTGACCGTCGAGGAGCACTCTGTGATCGGTGGCCTGGGCAGCGCCGTTGCCGACGTCCTGTGTGAGCAGTGCCCGACGCCGCTCAAGAAGATTGGCGTCAACGACACCTTCGGCGAGTCCGGCCCGGGTGCCGAGCTCCTGCACAAGTACGGCCTGGACGCCGCCAACATCGTGGCGACCACCAAGGAGTTCTTGGCATAAGGCAAGACGAGGCAAAGTATCGCGTCGACAACCGCAAACAAGCCAGAACAGGGGCGTCCTCAAAGAGGGCGCCCCTGTTTATGCTGAATTTAAATTAGAGTCCTGCCAAGCAAAGTTCCCATGGGGAAACGGGCCCATCCCAACAAAGTGCAATTCAGACCCTTCCAACTTTGTATGCGCAGCATCTCAAGTTGGTGCGTCGGCCCCATAGTAGCCGCAGGCCGGGCGCAGGGTTACCTCCCAAATCTTTCCGCGGCGCAGGCCGGCGTTTGTCCGCAGCTCCGCAGGAGCAGGACAAATGCCGGCCATGCGCGAGGACGATTTGGGAGGTAACCCTGCGCCCGGTCGGTGAGACCCAAACCCCGCCATGCTTCTTATGTGCAGTAAAGCTAATGCTGCTAAAATACAAAGCGCTCATGTAGTTTAAACGCACGACGATAAGGAGCACCAGTGGGTAACCACTTCCGTACCTCCGGTGCGGGCGATGATGCCCCCAAGACGCAGACGGGCGTCCAGGGCAGTCGTTTCGCCACTCCGGATTCAGAGGGCCAGCCTGTTGCTCAGGCCCCCGCTCAGCCGGCAGATCAGGCACAGCCGGCATCCGATCCCTTTGCCTACAATCCCACCAGCGATGTCGCGCTTTCCGGCACGGCGGGTTTTGAGCCCGTTCAGGCCGTGACCGCTCGCGTGGAGCAGCCTCAGGCTGGCGCCGCCACGCCGCAGCCTACCATGGCCGGCGTTCCCGACCCCATGGCCCCTGCGACGCCGGTTCCTCAGCCTGCGCAGTCCGGTCTCTTTGCCGCTATTCCCGATCCCACGCAGCCTGCTGCCCCGGTGGTCGAGAGCGATCAGGCCGCCGAGGTCGCAAGCCTCGATAA
>DXZV01000113.1 GCA_019419485.1 Collinsella sp. | reverse complement strand
CCCGCCACGACACCGAGGTCGTCCCCAAGGGCAAGCTCGACGGCTACACCGGCCGCGTGTTCATCGGCATCGACGCCGGCTCCACCACCATGAAGGCCGCGCTCGTGGGCGAGGACGGTCAGCTGCTGCACACTTGGTATGGCAACAACAACGGTGACATCCTGGGCACGGCCAAGGTCATCATGGCCGATTTCTACAACCACATTCCCGCGGGCTGCACCATCGGCCACGTGACCACTACGGGCTACGGCGAGGCGCTGCTCATCGAGGCCCTCAAGGCCGATTCCGGCGAGATCGAGACCGTTGCGCACCTGCGCGGCGCCAAGGCATTCCTGCCCGGCGTCGAGTTTATCCTGGACATCGGCGGCCAGGACATGAAGTGTCTGTGCGTCAAGGACGGCGTTATCGAGCACATCATGCTCAACGAGGCCTGCTCGTCGGGTTGCGGTAGCTTTATCGAGAGCTTCGCCGTCTCTATGAACATGGACGTGCGCGCGTTCGCCGATGCCGCCATCCATGCCAAGGCCCCCGTCGACCTGGGCAGCCGCTGCACGGTCTTTATGAACTCGCGCGTCAAGCAGGCGCAAAAGGAAGGCGCCACGGTGGGCGACATCGCGGCCGGCCTGTCTTATTCCGTCATCAAGAATGCCCTGTTCAAGGTCATTAAGCTGCGCGACCCCAAGGAGATCGGCAGTCAGGTGATCGTCCAGGGTGGTACCTTTATGTCCGACGCCACGCTGCGTGCGTTTGAGCAGCTCACCGGTGTTCACGCCGTGCGCCCCGATATCGCCGGCTGCATGGGCGCCTACGGTGCGGCCCTGCTCGCCCGCGATCGCGCCGGCGCCGACGGCACCTCGACCATCCTTTCGGCCGAGGACATCGCGCACCTCACCGTGACGCAAAAGCACGTCCGCTGCGGCCGTTGCTCCAACAACTGCCAGCTCACCGTCAACGATTTTGGCGGCGGTAGGCGCTTCATTACCGGCAACCGCTGCGAGAAGGGCGCCGGCCACAAAAAGCAGAAGACCGAGGCCCCCAACCTCTTCAAAAAGAAAAACGAGCTGCTCTTTAACCGCGAGGTGCTGAGCCCCGACGAGGCCCCGCGCGGCACCGTCGGTATCCCCCGCGCGCTCAACATGTACGAGAACTACCCCTTCTGGCACGCGTTCTTTACGCGCCTGGGCTTTAGCGTGCAGCTGTCCGACCAGTCGAGCAAGAAGACCTACCAGGCGGGCATCGAGTCCATGCCGTCCGAGAGCGTGTGCTATCCGGCAAAGATGAGCCACGGCCATGTGATGAACCTTATCGACCGCGATGTCGACTTCATCTGGATGCCGTGCGTGCGCTGGGAGCGCAAGGAGGATCCGACCGCCGGCAACTGTTACAACTGCCCCATCGTCATGAGCTACCCCACGGCGTTGGCACTCAACATCGACGAGATCCGCGAGCAGAACATCGAGTTCCTGTATCCGTTTGTGCCCTATCACGACAAGACCGAGCTCAAGCGCCGTCTGTACCAGGTGCTCGCCGTCGACCGTGTGGCCGATGCTGAGGCCGGTCGCGGTCGCGTGCGTGGACCCAAGATCACGCGCTCCGAGGTCGATGCTGCCGTCAACGCTGCCTTTGAGGCCGACGCGCGCTTCCACGAGGACATCCAGACCATGGGCGAGGAGGCCCTTAAGTGGGTCGAGGACCACGGCGGTCACGGCATCGTGCTCGCCGGTCGTCCCTACCATAACGACCCCGAGATCAACCACGCCCTGCCCGAGCTTATCTCGAGCTTTGGCTTTGCGGTCTTTACCGAGGATTCGCTCGCGCATCTGGTAAAGCCCGAGCGTCCGATTCGCGTCGTCGACCAGTGGATGTACCACAGCCGCCTGTACGCCGTCGCTCGTTTTGTGACGATGCGCAACGACCTGGACCTGATCCAGCTCAACTCCTTCGGCTGCGGCTTGGACGCCCTGACCACCGACCAGGTGCAGGAGATCCTGGAAGCCAGCGGCAAGATTTACACCGTGCTCAAGATCGACGAGGTGTCCAACCTGGGTGCCGCGCGCATCCGCATCCGCTCGCTCATGGCCGCGCTTAAGGACCAGGAGGCCGAGCGCTTGGCCGAGGCCACGGCCGCGGGCGAGGCTTACGAGCAGGGCGATGCCGCGCCGGTGGCGCCCTCCACGGATGCCCCCGCGTTCGCGAGCCGCAAGTACACGTTTGAGGCTCAGCGCGAGAGTGCTTCGACCGCATGGCCGAAGGTGCCCTTTACCGAGCAGATGCGCGACGAGGGCTACACCATCCTGTGCCCGCAGATGGCGCCGATCCACTTTGACCTGGTCAAAGAGGTGTTCCGCGGTGCCGGCTACAACTTGGAGCTGCTGCCCTCGACCGATCACGACGCCGTCGAGGCCGGCCTGCGCTATGTGAACAATGACATCTGCTATCCGTCGATCCTGGTGACGGGCCAGATCATGGAGGCCATCGAGAGCGGTCGGTACGACCTGTCCAAGACGGCCGTGGTCATCAGTCAGACCGGCGGCGGCTGCCGTGCTACCAACTACATCGCGCTCATTCGCAAAGCCCTGCGCGAGAGCGGTCACCCTGAGATTCCGGTGATCTCGCTTTCGGCTGTGGCGCTCGGCGAGGACAACCCCGGCTTTAAGATTACGCCGGCGCTGCTTAAGCAGGCAGTCTACGCGGTGCTCTTTGGCGACGTGATGATGCAGATGCTCTACCGCTGCCGCCCGTACGAGGCCACGCCCGGTGCCGCCAACGCGCTCTACGAGGAGTACATGGCGCGCGCCCGCAAGTTGGCGCCCAAGTTCAACCGCCACAACTACACCAAGCTGTGCCGCGAGGCCATCCGAGCGTTCGACACCATGCCGCTCGTGGGCGAGGGTACTAAGCCGCGCGTGGGCGTGGTCGGCGAGATCTTGGTCAAGTTCCATCCCACGGCCAACAACCACGTGGTCGATGTCATCGAGCGCGAGGGCTGCGAGGCCGTGGTGCCGGGCCTGCTCGACTTCTTCCTGTACTCCATGAGCAACGCGGAGCTGCAGAAGGACGAGCTGGGTAGCTCTGCCACTACGCGCGCGGGCATGCAAGCGCTCATCAAGCTTGTGGACTGGATGCGCACGCCGGTGGAGGAGATGCTCGAGAAGTCCCGCCGCTTCGAGGCGCCCGAGCGCATCGGCACCATGGCCGAAAAGGCCCGTACGGTACTTTCGGTGTGCAACAACATGGGCGAGGGCTGGTTGCTCACGGCCGAGATGCTCGACCTGATCGACCATGGTGCGCCCAACATCATCTGCACGCAGCCCTTTGCGTGCCTGCCCAACCACGTGGTGGGCAAGGCCGTGATCAAGGAGCTGCGCCGCCAGCATCCCGAGAGCAACATTGTCGCGGTGGACTACGACCCCGGTGCGTCCGAGGTCAACCAGCTCAACCGCATTAAGCTCATGATCAGCGTGGCCAAGGAAAACATGCGCGCCGGCAAGGGCTTTAAGCTCGAGAAGGTGGCGCCGCTCGCGATGGACGAGGTCACCGGTCAGATGCGTGCCCATGACGACTGCGTGAGCTGCGGGCCGGCCAGCGAGGAGGCCGTCACATCGGTCGCCAAGCGTCTGGGACGCGGCATTAAGAAGTAACCGGCCTGCTATGGGCTAGATATGAGACAAACGGGCGGTAGCGTATCGACTACCACCCGTTTTTGCTGGACATATGTTGCGTAAATGCCCCAACTATCACCCTTTGCGAACTTAGATTTCGGAAGTATGCGGCAAAATCTGAATAGGCCGAGCACACCTGATATGTCCAAGCTCTGTACCTGCGGTTTTATTGGCGAAAAACCAGGATGTGCTCAAGAGTTCCGGAATTTGCCGCATACTTCCAAAAACGACGTCTCGGTGGCACCAAAAACTGTCCTCGGAACCCTGAGATAATGAACATATGTAGCCGTTCGCCGCAAATTACCGTCCGTTCATGGAACCTATCTCCAACGAGTTGTAACCATATGGTTTGATGTTGGAAACATATGATTGCCGGCAGGCCGTAGGTGACGTTCCCCCCTGATATCGGAGGTTCCGGGTATGTTTCGTGCTCCGTTAAACAACTATCGGTTGGGCTAACATGGATCGCCGTGTTATTTCGATAACCCTTGCAGTGGTCTGCCTTGCTGTGCTCCTGGGCGCTACAGGGCTGTTTGCTATAAGCCGAGAAACGTCCTATATGCAGGAATGCGTTTCCGAAGGCTTTGCCATTGACGGTTACTATCGGGATGACAAAACGAGTCGGGAAACCCTGGCTTTTCTTGAGGAGGACAACTGTCGATGGCAGCTGGTCGACCAAGACGGAATCTGCACAGACGGGCAGTTTAAGCGTACGGATGACCCCAACATCCTGATATTAAAAAAGGAAAACGGCGAAGAATTCGGTACGGTCCACGTGGCGTATATTTCGCGACGCCGCGATCAGGGTTGGCTCTACCTATTTAGAGATACCAAGGTGACCCGTTTTTATCTGGTGGGCACCGAACCGGCGTTTATGGTGGAGTCTGGCGATGTCGATGTCGATGTGGACAGTTGATTCACGGCAATAAAACAGCGAGCGGGGCGCAGGCATGAACTGCGTCCTATATCAGGTCACTTCACGTCAAACTCTACGCGATCGAGCTCGGGCACGTTGAGGTCGATGAGCTTGCGAGCGACGTGACGGTCGTGTGCCCCAAGCGCCTCGCCTGTCGTCACGTGAGCGACAATCTCGCGCTCGACGATACCCTCCTCCTCGCCTTCGGTAGCCGAGGTCTCGACGGCGACGGTGTAGTCCTTAAAGCCCGGTAGCACCGCGGCGAGCTCACGCGTGGTCTCGGTGACGCCGTAGCCGTCCTGCACGCCGGCCTGCGCCGAGCCAATGGAGCCCGCCGTCATGACGATGCAGGGGATGGCAAAGATCACCGTGCCCACGATGATGCGGCGGCGCACCTTGCGCGATAGCTCGTCGACCTCGGCATTTTCCTCGGCGGTCACAATGCCGTCGCCGTTGAGGTCGCGCTTGAGGGGCACGCGCAAGATAAGCAGTACGGCTTCGGCCGCCAGCGCGATAAAGACGACGTTGATGCCAAATTCGTAGAGCGCCGAGAGAAACAGCGACCCGCTCGCGATGGCGATGCCGTAACCCGCCGCGCACAGGGGCGGCATCAGCGCGGTCGCTACGGCCACACCGGCGATGAGCGTGGCGGGTTCCTGGTCGCGTGAGTTGCCCAGGCCGCCCGCAAAGCCGCCCGCGAGCGCGACGGCAAGGTCCCACACAGTCGGTGTCGAATTGTCGATGATGGCGGCCGTGGTGGTGCCAAGGGGCGAGAGCTTAAAGTACAACGTAGACGTGACCAGGCAAAAGGCCATCTGTAGAGCCAAGCCCGCGACGGCCTCGACGGTAATCTCGCGGTCGAGCGTAGCGATGCCGTATGCCATGGCAAGAACCGAGCCCATGAGCGGGCAGATGAGCATGGCGCCCACGATGGCGATGTCCGAGTCGATATCGAGGCCGATGCTTGCGATGAGCATGGCGATGATGAGGATGCACAGGTGCGAGCCGGTCAGGCGCGCCCCGTTTACAAAGCGTTTGCGGATCACGTGATAGGGTGCGCGACCCTCGCGAATGTTGAACGCCCGCTTTAGGAAGCGATGCGCCTGTTCAGCCGCTTCGCTGTGGGCGGGGCGGATGCCATGGCGCCGATGATGGCGCTCGCGCAGCCGCTTGATCTGTTGTTTGTCGAGTTCCATATCCACCTCGTATTGCCGCGGGAGCGCGGGTGTGTTCGCAGCATGTACTCTACACCGTGAGGGGCGGCGCGGTCATCTTGGCGTGGAACTTAAGCGAGTGGGAAACGGGTGCGTAGCAAATGCGTTGCGGCCGAGGGTTTCGGCAGATACAAAAAAGCGCGGGATCGGATTGGATCCGACCCCGCGCTCTGCGCTGGTGCGTTGTTGTTCGGCC
>DXZV01000112.1:5170-6024 GCA_019419485.1 Collinsella sp. | reverse complement strand
CTTCCATGCGCTTGTTGCCCAGGGTGACCATGTCGACGCGGGCCAGCCCCTCGTCGAGGTCGATTTCGACGCGGTCCGCGCCGCCGGCTTCGATCCCACGGTCTTCGTTATCGTGTGCGAGCGTTCGGAGAACTCGACTCTTCGTGAGCACGCTTCCGGCCCTGTTGCTGTTAAAGAGCCTGTCGTCTGGCTTTCCGAGTAAATTCTTGTGGTGGGTACCGTGGTTATCAAGCGAGTTTTCAACAACAACGTCGCAATGGTCACTTCGGACGATGGCTCTGAGCTCATCGTCATCGGTCGAGGCCTCTGCTTTGGCCGTCATGCCGGCGATGCCATCGACGAGGCATCGGTCGAAAAGACCTACGCGTTGCAGGAGGGAACTTCTCAGGATTCGCGTACGATTGACCGCTTGGCACATCTTTTAGAGTCCATCCCCACCGTCAACCTCGTGATTTCCGAGGACATCGTTCAGATGCTTCGTCGAGAGCTCAATGTTGATATCAATGACAAGATTCTCATCGCTCTCGCAGATCATATAAGCCTCGCCCTTGATCGCGAGCGCAAGGGCATTCCGTGCGAGAACCCGTTGCTGCTCGAGATCCAGCAGTTCTATCGCAAGGAGTACGCGCTCGCGGGCCGTGCCCTTCAGATTATCAAGGACTACCTGGGCATCGAGATGAGCGAGGAGGAGCAGGGCTTCATCACCTTGCATATCGTCAACGCCACCATGCCGCAGCGCTCTGACCGTCTGATTGTTTCGGTCCAGCTTGTTCGCGACGTGCTCGCGATTGTTTCCGAGCGCTATGCTACGACCCTCGATGACACCTCGCTGCCTTACGAACGTTTCGTTCGTC
>DXZV01000112.1:2978-5160 GCA_019419485.1 Collinsella sp. | reverse complement strand
CGTCACCTGCAATTTTTCGCGCAGCGAGCGCTTGACCCCGCGGCCGGGCAAATCAATGACGATGTGCTGTTCAGAATCGATGAAACTAAGTATCCGTGCGCATTCTCGTGCGCGGACGCCATAGCCGCCCACTTGTCGTCTACCTATAACGTTGTCGTTACCAATGCCGAGAAGAGCTATCTCGCATATCACATTGTTAACCTGCTTGGAGAACCTGGTCTCTAGGCATAACGTGCCCATACATCGATTGATATAAGGCAAGGCTCACGGTCTTGTCCAGGGCACATCTGTCTTAATTTGCGGAAAAGGAAGGGGAGTACCGCTATGACCGCAAAAAAGAAGTTCAATTTCAAAGCGCCGTTGGAGGTGTTCGCGAAGTCAATCGTCCAGCCGATGATGTATCTCTCGGTTGCTGGCATTCTGCTCATCGTGGGCATCATTCTGACCAACAAGACCATTTGCGCTTTGATCCCCGTGCTGGGCTCCGGTCCGTTCCAGCTTGTGGGCGCCGTTGTCTACCAGTCGCTGATGTTTATCATCAACAACCTCTCGATTCTGTTCTGCGTGGGCATCGCCGGTGCCATGGCAAAGAAGAACAAGGGCCATGCTTCGCTGATCGCCCTGATGTCGTTCTTCCTGTTCCTGCAGGCTAACAACATCGTGCTCAACGCCACCGGCTCTCTTGCCGATGCGAACGGCATGCTCGGCCTTACCGGAACCGGCCAGGCCACCGTTATGGGCATCCAGGTGCTCGATACCGGCGTGTTTGGCGGCATCATTCTTGGTTGCATCACCGGTGCCGTGTTCAACAAGTACTCGAACAAGCAGTTTCCCATTGCCCTCTCGATGTTCTCGGGCGTTCGCTTTCCGTTCCTGATCATGATCATCATTTCCTGGATCATGGGCGCTGGCTTCTGCATCGTTTGGCCTCCGGTTCAGGGTGCTATCTCCTCCGTTGCCGGCATCATTAAGGAGTCGGGCAACATCGGTCTGTTTATCTACGGCATGCTCAACAAGCTGCTCGTTCCCACCGGTCTGCACCACCTCATCTACACCCCGTTCCAGTTCTCCGATGTGGGTGGCACCCTGACGCTGGGCGATCAGGTTATCGCCGGTGCCTACCCCATCCGTGTTGCCGAGATGGCAATGACGGGCCAGCCCTTCTCCGATAGCACCTACTTCAACAGCTACACCTTCAACAACCTGTGGCCCTACATCGGTATCGGTCTCGCCTTTATCGTCACCGCTTACAAGGGGAACAAGGATAAGACCAAGGCCGTTATCATCCCGCTGATCATCACCGCCGTGCTCTCCTGCGTGACCGAGCCCATGGACTTCCTCTTTGTCTTTGCCGCTCCCGTGCTCTTTGTCGTTCACTCGGTTCTTTCCGGCATCTTCCTGGTTCTGCTCAAGGTCCTCTCCGTGCCCGCTTCGACTGCAGGCGGCATCATCAACATCGTGGTTTCCAACCTGGTCCTCGGTGTCGATAAGACCAACTGGCCGGTTATGCTGGTGCTTGGAGTCGTCAACGCCGCTCTGTACTTCTTCCTCTTCACCTTCCTCATCAAGAAGCTCAACCTCCACACGCCTGGTCGCGAGGAGGAGTCCGAGCTCGCCGAGTCCGTTGCCGAGGGCGAGGCCGCCGCGTCTGTCGCGGTGAAGCAGGGCGCTGTTGCCGCAGCTCCCGCAGAGGGCGTCGATGCGGGCATTGCCGACCTGGTCGCAGGTCTTGGCGGCAAGGACAACATCGAGGAGCTCGAGAACTGCTTTACGCGTCTTCGCGTGAACGTTAAGAACCCGGACCTCATCAATGAGGACCTCATCAACCACGTGCCCAACAGCGGCATCAACCGCAACGGCAATAATATCCAGATCATCTTTGGCATGAAGGTCGCCGAGATGCGCGACAAGGTCGAAAACGCAATTGAGAAGGAGCAGTAAACAATGATCATTACTCTGTGTGGTGGCGGATCCACCTTTACCCCCGGCATCGTCAAGTCCATCGCCCTGCGCAAGGACGAGCTCGATGTTGACGAGATTCGTCTGTACGACATCAACGAGGAGCGCCAGCGCAAGATCGGCGTGCTCGTGGACTGGATTTTGCACGAGGACCTCGGCCTGGACATCAAGCTCACGGTGACCACCGATAAGGAGACGGCTTTTACCGACGCGAGCTTCGTAT
>DXZV01000112.1:542-2968 GCA_019419485.1 Collinsella sp. | reverse complement strand
GGGTGGCTACGCCATGCGCGAGCAGGACGAGAAGATTCCGCTGCGTCACGGCTGCGTGGGTCAGGAGACTTGCGGTTGCGGCGGCCTTGCCTACGGCATGCGCACCATCTTCCCCATGGTCGAGCTGATCGATGACGTTGAGAAGTACGCCAAGAAGGACTACTGGATTCTCAACTACTCCAACCCTGCCGCCATCGTCTCCGAGGGCTGCCGCGTGCTGCGCCCCAACGCTCGCATCATCAACATCTGCGACATGCCGATCGCGATCATCGACGTGGTTTGCGCCGCGCTCGATATCGAGAAGAAGGATGTCGAGTACGATTACTTTGGCCTCAACCACTTTGGTTGGTTCACCTCGATCCGCCACAAGGGCGAGGAGGTCCTGCCGCAGCTGCGCGAGTACATCAAGGAGCACCAGATCCTGCTGCCCGACTCTTACCTCAAGGGCATGGGCTCGCTCATGGCAAAGAAGCCCGAGGAGACCGCCGACGAGCACCCCGAGCAGAACCGTCACACCAAGGGCAGCTGGTACTACGTCTGGAAGGGCGAGTACGAGATCATGGAGTGCTTCCCGGAGTACCTGCCCAACACGTATCTGAACTACTACCTGCAGCAGAAGGAGTTCGTCGAGCATTCCAACCCCGAGCGCACCCGTGCAAATGAGGTTGAGGAGACGCGCGAGAAGAACCTCTTCGACGGCATCGATCACTACGAGAAGACGGGCGAGATCGACGAGAGCACGTTCTATGCGGGCAGCCACGGCGACTGGATTGCCGACCTGGCTATCGCTCTGAAGAACGACACCAAGCAGCGCTTTCTGGTCATCTGCGAGAACAAGGGCGCTATCCCCAACATGCCCTACGACGCTATGGTCGAGCTGCCTGCCTACATTGGCAAGAACGGCCCCGAGGTCATCAGCCGCGACAACATTCCGCTGTTCCAGCAGGGCCTCATGATGCAGCAGCTGAACTCCGAGAAGCTCGTGGTCGAGGCTACGATCGAGGGTTCGTACGAGAAGGCGCTCAAGGCCTTTACGCTCAACAAGACCGTGCCGTCGATGAAGGTCGCCAAGGAGGTTCTCGACGACATGATCGAGGCCAACAAGGGTTACTGGCCCGAGCTTAAGTAAAAGCAACAGGGTCGCTGGCCGTATGCCATGAGCAATGCCCCGTCCACGTGATTGCGTGGGCGGGGCATTGTCGTTTGGTAACGCGTTTTATCAAATATGGCATTTATCTGCGGTAATGTTCATTTTCACCGCTGATGGTGACATTTCATACCGCCTGCCGAACTGCGTGGAGACCTAACAACTTTTTAGGTCAGTGTTGTGCGTGTAGCAATTTCGCCCGGCCTCGCCTCCGGGCTGCCATGTGAGAGGGGATCTTATGGCTCGACTGCACGTAATGGAACGCAGCCACGCTCAGGCCGTCATGGACGACCTGCACGATGCGCTTGGACGCCGTCTGGCGGTGAGTTCGCTCGCCCCGTGCCCCGTTGAGTTTACGGCGGCGCTCGTCAACCTGTGCTCCACCCAGAGCTGCGGCAAGTGTACGCCCTGCCGTGTGGGCCTGAGCGCGCTGAGTGATCTGCTCGCCGATGTGCTCGAGGGCCGCGCCGATGAGTCCACGCTCAATCTGATCGAGCGCACCGCCCGCACCATCTATCTTTCGAGCGATTGCGCCATCGGTTACGAGGCCGGCGCCATGGCGCTTACGGCCATCCGCGGTTTCCGCGACGATTTTGAGCACCACATCCGCGAGCACTCCTGTGGCTTTGACCGCGAGGCCCGCGTCCCGTGCGTCTCGGGCTGCCCGGCGCACGTCGACATTCCCGGTTACATTTCGCTGGTCGAGGCCGGCCGCTATGCCGATGCCGTCAAGGTCATCCGCAAGAACAACCCGCTGCCGCTCGTTTGCGGCCTGGTGTGCGAGCATCCCTGCGAGATGCACTGCCGTCGCGGCATGGTCGACGATCCCATGAACATCCTCGCCCTCAAGCGTTTTGCCGTTGAGCACAGCGACCTCAACGATTACAAGCCCAGCGTGGCCGACAACACCGGCAAGCGCATTGCCGTGATCGGCGGCGGCCCGGCCGGCCTTTCCTGTGCCTACTATCTGGCCGTGATGGGCCATAAGGTGACGATCTTTGAGCAGCGTCATCACTTGGGCGGCATGTTGCGCTACGGCATCCCCAGCTACCGCCTGCCGCGCGAGCGCCTGCAGGCCGAGATCGACTGGATCTTGAGCGCCGGCATCGACGTGGAACTCGACCACTCCGTCAACGGCGAGGAGCTTGCCCGCCTGCGCGACGAGTTCGATGCCGTCTACCTGGCCATTGGCGCCCACAGCGATAAGAAGCTCGGCCTTCCGGGCGAAGAGGCGCCCGGCGTGGAGTCGGCCGTCAAGATGCTGCGCGCCATCGGCGAC
>DXZV01000112.1:0-532 GCA_019419485.1 Collinsella sp. | reverse complement strand
GCGCGTGTGCGTCATCGGCGGCGGCAACGTGGCCATGGACGTGGCGCGCTCCGCCGTGCGCTGCGGTGCCGAAAAGGTGAGCATCGTCTACCGCCGTCGCATCTGCGATATGACGGCCCAGGACGCCGAGATCGCCGGCGCCCAGGCCGAGGGTTGCGAGGTGCTGGAGCTGACGGCGCCGCTCGCCATCGAGACGGGCGAAGATGGTCGCGTGAGCGGCCTGCGCGTGCAGCCGCAGATTATCGGCGAGCCCCGTCGTGGGCGTCCGGCCCCGCGTGCCGCCGCCACGCCCGAGCGCGTCATTCCCTGCGAGCGCGTTTTTGTGGCCATTGGCCAGGACATCGATTCCAAGCCGTTTGAGGAGATAGGCATTGCCTGCAAGTGGGGCTGCGTGGTCACCGATTCGGATGGCGCCGTGCCCAACTTCGACGGCCTCTTTAGCGGCGGCGACTGCCAGACCGGCCCCGCCACCGTTATCCGTGCCATCAACGCCGGCCGCGTGGCTTCGGCAAATATCGACCGCTACCTGGGC
>DXZV01000111.1 GCA_019419485.1 Collinsella sp. | reverse complement strand
CGTTCTGGATCATGCCGACCTGCGGGCCGTTGCCGTGGGTGATGATGATCTCGTTACCCTGCTCGATCAGGCCGAGAAGAGCGTGAGCGGTGTTGCTCACGGCCTCGATCTGCTCAACGGGGTTGTTGCCGAGGGCGTTGCCGCCAAGGGCGACGACAATACGATCGGGCTTGCCAAGAGGCTTAGACATTGCTGGAATCCTTTCTGTAAAAGGCCTACAACCCATTAATAACCCGTGTCCGTGCGATACACGAGTTTATTAAGGTTTATATTCCTGTTATCCCTTATTTTATTCATTTTGAAAACAGTTGAACGGTGAACGGTCATTTTTACCCGCTCAGCGTAAAGAAGCCCAGCTTAGGCATATCTACGCCATTTACGTGCGACTTTATTTTAATAGAGCAGGGATTAGACCAGATTATGCAAACTATATCTCTGCTAAACACAAAACAGACAGCGTAATATCTTACTCGCACTATACGAGATTCTATGCATTAATAAGACGAGTATGCACCCCTGCAAAAACATGGGGCTTTTCATTCAGCATAAGGAATAAAGATGAGCTCCAAAAAGGCAACCAGCCCCAAAGCACGGGGACAAAAGACGGCAGCAACCCTGTCCTCCCCCGTATCCCAAAGCAGCGCGTGGTTTCGCGCCAAAGGCGCGAAACAGCGAAAGGGACAAAAGGCCCCCACAACCACGTCCTTCATCAGCCCACACAATCCGAGGACGTAGTCGTAGCAGGATCTGAGGGCTGGCCTTCGCGGACACTCCGCAGGACGAAAGAACCCCCGCCGCACGTAGTGCGCAGCGGGGGTTCTTTCATGTCCGAGGACGTCCGCGAAGGTCAGCCCTCAGATCCTGCGGTGGGAGACCTAGGCCTCGTTGTACACCGTCTTGAGCTTCAGCAGGTGAGCGTAGCGGTCCATGGCAGCCTGCTCGTTCTCCTTGAAGAGCTCCTCGGCGCGCTCGGGGAAGGAACGCGTCAGCGAAGCGTAACGGGCCTCGTTCATCAGGAACTCCTGATAACCGCCCGCGGGCTCCTTGGAATCGAGCGAGAACTTCTTGCCGGCAGCAGCCTCGGGGTTGAAGCGGAAGAGGTTCCAGTAACCGCACTCGACAGCCTTCTTCATCTCGGCCTGGCAGTTCTGCATGCCGCCCTTCTTGATGGAGTGCATCTCGCAGGGGCTGTAGCCGATGATGAGGGACGGGCCGTCGTAGGCCTCGGCCTCGTGAATGGCCTTGAGGGTCTGAGCCGGGTTGGCGCCCATGGCGACCTGCGCCACGTAGACGTAGCCGTAGCTCATGGCGATCTCGGCCAGAGACTTCTTCTTGGTCACCTTACCGGCAGCGGCGAACTGAGCGACCTGGCCCAGGTTCGAAGCCTTGGAGGCCTGACCGCCGGTGTTGGAGTAGACCTCGGTGTCGAAGACGAAGACGTTGACGTTGTGGCCGGAAGCCAGGACGTGGTCCAGGCCACCGAAGCCGATGTCGTAGGCCCAGCCGTCGCCGCCGAAGATCCAGAAGGACTTCTTGGTGAGGTAAGCCTTGTCGGCGAGGATCGCCTTGGAAGCGTCGCAGCCGCACTTCTCGAGCTCGGCAACGTAGGCAGCGGCAGCGGTCTTGGAGGCCTCGGCGTCGTTGACGGAGTCGATCCAAGCCTGGCCGGCGGCCTTGAGTTCGTCGGACGGACCATCGGCAGCGATGATGTCCTGCGTAGCGGCGATCAGCTTGTGCTGAACGGCCTCATAGCCAACGGCCATGCCCAGACCGTGCTCGGCATTGTCCTCGAACAGGGAGTTGTTCCACGCCGGGCCGTGACCGTCCTTGTCCTTGCAGTAAGGAGCGGTGGCAGCGGGGTTGCCCCAAATGGAGGAGCAGCCGGTGGCGTTGGAAATGAACATGCGGTCGCCGGCGACCTGGGTCACCAGACGTGCATAGGCGGTCTCGGCGCAGCCGGCGCAGGAGCCGGAGAACTCCAGGTAGGGCTGCTTAAACTGGCTGCCCTTGACGTTGGCCGCGATGAGCTCCTTCTTCTCGGAGACGTTCTCGACCATGTAGTCCCAAACGGGCTGCTGGTCCATCTCCTGCTCGGTGGGAACCATCTCGAGGGCGCCCTTGGGGCAAACCTTGACGCAGTTGGTGCAGCCCATGCAGTCGAGCGGGGACACAGCCATGGTGAACTTCATGCCCTTGGCCTTGGGGCCCATGGCGTCGAGCGTGCGGGTAGCCTCGGGCGCGGCGGCAGCCTCGTCCTCGGTCATCGCGAACGGACGGATGGTGGCATGCGGGCACACGTAGGCGCACTGGTTGCACTGGATGCACTTGGTCTCGTCCCAGTGGGGAACAACCACGGCGACGCCGCGCTTCTCGTATGCGGAAGCGCCCAGCTCAAACTGGCCGTCGGCGCAATCGACGAAGGCGGAAACAGGCAGGCTGTCGCCGTCCATGCGATCGATGGGCTCGAGCAGGTTCTTGACCTGCTGGGCGATAGCGGACTTGGTCTCCTCGGAGAGCTCGACGGGAGCGGCATCCTCGGCGGTAGCCCAGTCGGCCGGAACCTCGAACTTACGGAAGGCGGTAGCGCCGGCATCGATGGCCTTGTGGTTGGCGTCGACGATAGCCTGGCCCTTCTTCATGTAGGACTTGGTAGCCGCGTCCTTCATGTACTGCAGGGCGTCCTCGGCGGGCAGGACCTTGGCCAGCGCGAAGAAGGCGGACTGGAGCACCGTGTTGGTGCGCTTGCCCATGCCGACCTTAGCGGCCAGGTCGATAGCGTCGATCAGGTAGACGTTGACGTTGTTGTTCGCGATGTAGCGCTTGGCCACGGCGGGCATGTGCTCGGCGAACTCCTCGTCGCTCCACTGGCAGTTGACCAGGAAGGTGCCGCCCGGCTTGACGTCGCGGACCATCTTGAAGCCCTTAACGATGTAGCTGGGGTTATGGCAGGCGACAAAGTCGGCCTTGGTCACGTAGTACGGCGAACGGATCGGGGAATCACCAAAGCGCAGGTGCGAGACGGTGACGCCGCCGGTCTTCTTGGAGTCGTACTGGAAGTAGGCCTGGACGTACTTGTCGGTGTGGTCGCCGATGATCTTGATCGAGTTCTTGTTGGCACCGACGGTACCGTCGCCACCCAGACCCCAGAACTTGCACTCGATGGTGCCGGGGGCTGCGGTGTTGGGCGCATCCTCGGCCTCGGGCAGGCTCAGGTTGGTCACGTCATCGACAATGCCGATGGTGAACTCGCGCTTGGGCTCGTCCTTCTTGAGCTCCTCGAAGACAGCGAACGCGGACGCGGGAGGCGTGTCCTTGCTGCCCAGGCCATAACGGCCGCCGACGACCTTGATGCCCGTCTTGCCGGCCTCGTAGAGAGCGGAGACGACGTCCTGGTAGAGCGGCTCGCCGATGGAACCCGGCTCCTTGGTACGGTCCATGACGGCGATCTTCTGGACGGTCTCGGGGAGAACGTCGACGAAGTGCTTGATGGAGAACGGACGGAACAGGCGAACCTTGACCAGGCCGACCTTCTCGCCGTGAGCGTTGAGGTAGTCGATGACTTCCTCGAGCACGTCGCAGAAGGAGCCCATGCACACGACGACGCGGTCGGCATCGGGAGCGCCGTAGTAGTTGAACAGGCCGTAATCGGTGCCGAGCTTCTCGTTGATCTTCTTCATGTAGCCCTCGACGACGGCGGGAAGCTCGTCGTAGACCTTGTTGCAGGCCTCACGGTTCTGGAAGAAGATATCGCCGTTCTCGTGGCTGCCGCGGGTGTGCGGGTGCTCAGGGTTGAGCGCGTGGTCGCGGAAAGCCTGGACGGCGTCCATGTCGCACATCTCGGCCAGATCCTTGTAGTCCCACATGGCGACCTTCTGGATCTCGTGGCTGGTGCGGAAGCCGTCGAAGAAGTTAAGGAACGGGGTCTTACCCTCGATGGCGGCAAGGTGAGCCACCGGCGAGAGGTCCATGACCTCCTGGACGTTGCCCTCGGCGAGCATGGCGAAGCCGGTCTGACGACAAGCCATGACGTCGGAGTGATCGCCAAAAATGTTCAGGGCGTGGGAAGCGACGCAACGCGCGGAGACGTGGAAGACGCCCGGGAGCTGCTCGCCCGCGATCTTGTACATGTTCGGGATCATCAGGAGCAGACCCTGAGAAGCCGTGTAGGTGGTGGTCAGAGCACCGGCGCCCAGCGAACCGTGAACGGTACCGGCTGCACCTGCCTCGGACTCCATCTCGACGACCTTGACCGGGGTGCCGAAGATGTTCTTGCGACCCTGGGCCGCCCACTGGTCGACATGGTCGGCCATCGGGCTGGACGGCGTAATGGGATAGATTCCCGCTACCTCGGTGTACGCATACGAAACATATGCGGCCGCCTCGTTGCCGTCCATAGACTTAAACTTACGCGCCATATACCCCTCTCCTCTCATATAGGTATACAGGCCCCGGCGATCGCCGGGATGTTGGCGTGATGGGATTTACGCTGTTGCTTCCAATCATCTGGCAGGCAGGCTCAGCAGCAGGTACGTGGCGTGGAGAGAAGACATGCCGAGGCGAGGGACAGCTGATGCGCCCCACAGACCCGACCGCCCGTCTTGCACATGACCGAGCGCCGCAAAGGCCGCATGCCGGATGCTCCCGGGCACGCCCCGGCGATGGGAAGCGCCCGCAACGGAAATCCGCATGCGGGTTTATTGTACCCCGCCGTCAAGTGTAATTTCGGCAAATATAGGCGGGCGGTAAAGGTTTACCTCGGGTGACCGCCAAGGGCCAAAATGGCCCCTCCATCCCCGGGCGACCGACTCTGGAGCGCCAAGGAGTGTCCCCAGATGCCGGCAGAAAAAGAACGTCCCTATCTGCCGGCTAGAGGGCACCGAAGAGGATGGCGTAGGTAGTTGATTCGCCGAGCTTGAGCTCGTCGCCGGGATTGAGTTGGGCGGAACGGCCGGGCTCGACCTGAATGCAGACGCGCGTGGCCCCGTTTACCACCACGGTTCCGTTGGTGGACGACAAGTCCTCGACGTGCCAGATATTTTGAGCATCGCACCAGATATGGGCATGGCGGGCCGAGACATCGTCGCCGACGTCGGTAATATCGCCCTCACCAGTGGCCAGCGCGCCAATCTCAACACCCTGCTCACTCGGCTGAATCCAGCGCGGGGCGCTCACGACAAAACTGTTTTGTACGCGCAGCAAGCCCAAGGGGTGCGCCGGGGCGGGTTCGCGTTCGCCCGCGGTCATCGACATGCCAAGCGAACGCGGCGTGGAGGTGCCTCCGCCACAGGTCGCGTGCGCGTAGTCGATGGCATAGTTCACCGAGGACCGCACATCCGCCGAACAACCGACAGCGACAAACAGCACCAGCACGGCCTCGGCGCGCTCGGCGGGCATGAGTTCCGCCGCCTGGGACAGGCGATCGAGCGCGTTGCGATAGAGATTCGTGTCCTGGTGGCACTCTTCGAGCGCGCGTACCATCGGTTCACCTGCAGGACCGCACACCATATTGATCACAGCCGTGGAGTCCATGGGGTTGCGCTGGCGCAGGGCCAGTTGCGACATAATACGCGCAGCCGAGGTACCGTATTCGGCAAAGTAGCGCTGCTGAAGCGTGCCGACCGGCGCGCGAACGATAAAGCGGGAAACCCAAGAGCGATCGGCGGCTCGGCTCTGCGGGCTGCGGCCGTCGGCGAGCGGACGGGACGAAAGCACCAAGCCGCACAGCTCGATATGGCTCAGATGCGCCGCGCGCTTAAAGATGTCAAACATGGCCCCGCATGGGGTGAGCTCAACTTGAGATGCCATGACCTAGGCCTCCTTGGTCGTAGAAATAGAATCGGACGATACTTCGACAGGTCCGCCAAAAGTACGGGCAGCTGCGGCTCCACCGGCAAGCGGAGTCGCCATCTGGGCTTTTGTGCGTCGCGGTGCCGAAACGGGAAGTTCAAAGGCAAAGCCCATCGCAAGCAAAAACCACGTAAGCGTATAGGTTGCAACCAGAGCGGCAACAAGGCCGCCCATCACGGCGCGTTGGGAAAATACGCTACATGCAGCCACAACCAGCACCGGAACCTCGCAGGCAGAAAGCGCAAGCACACCCTGCAGGAACCC
>DXZV01000110.1 GCA_019419485.1 Collinsella sp. | reverse complement strand
TACAGCGTGGTGAACTTGTCCTGCAGGTAGCTGCAGTAGTAGCGGGCGTCAAAGGCCATGCCGCAGGCGCCCTTGATGAGTTCCGGCGCGTCTTTGGCGCGGCCCCACTGCCAAATGTGCTCGCCCAGCCAGGCGCGAACGGGCGCCAAATCGCCGCTCGCACAGGCGCCATTGAGGTCGACGCCGTCGCGGCACATGGCCGGCACAAACATGGCGTCGTAGGCGCTACCCAGCGCATAGGTGGGGAAGTAGCCAAACGAGCCGCCGCTCCAGTGCGTATCCTGCAGGCAGCCGTGCGTGTCGTCGGGAACGGGAATGCCCAGGTACTCGTTCATAAAGCGATTCCAAAGCGCGGGGATATCCTTGGCCGTGGCCTCGCCGGCAAACAGCATGCGCTCAATCTGGTAACGCACCATAATATGCAGCGGATAGGTGAGCTCGTCCGCCTCGGTGCGGATCAACGACGGCTGCGCGATGTTCACGGCGCGGTAGAGCGTGTCCTCGTCCACGTTGCCGTAGACCTCGGGCGCGTGGCGGCGCAGCACCTCGAGCAGCGGTCCCATAAAGGCGCGGCTGCGACCCACGGTGTTCTCAAAGAAGCGGCTCTGGCTCTCGTGGATGCCCATGGAGGTGCCGCCCTCCAGGCAGGTGCGAGCATAGGCGGGGTTCACGCCCAGCTCATACATGGTGTGACCGGCCTCGTGGATGATGCTGTAGACGTTGGAGATGCAGTCGTCCTCATAGATGTGCGTCGCGATGCGCGCGTCGCCCACGGCAAAGCCCTCGCTAAACGGGTGCTCGGTAAAGGCAAGCGTGGTGTCGTCTAGGTCCAGGCCGACGAGCTTCATAAGGTCGAAGCTCATGGCGCGCTGGGCGGCCTCGGGCACACGGGCGTGCAAAAAGTCGGCAGCGGGCTGCTGGCTGCGCTCGCCGATGGCGTGCACGAGCGGCACGACCGTCGCCTTGACCTCATCGCAAAACGCATCGAAGCTCTTGGCGGAAAGGCCGCGCTCGTACTGGTCAAGCCAAACATCGTATGGGTCGCGCTTGGGGTCCATGAGCTCGGCCTGATGCTTAAGCTGGCCGACGATTCTATCCACATAGGGCTCAAAGCTCGCCCAGTCATTGGCCGTCTTGGCCTTGTGCCACACGGCGTCGGCCTCGCAGGTGAGCCTGGTCCAGGCCTCGGCCTCCTCGGTGGGAATGACGCTCGCTTCGCGCTGGTCGCGGCCGAGTACGCGGATCTCGTCGAGCAGCTGCGGGTGCCCATGGCGTCGGCGCGCGCTGCGGCGCCGTTGGCGGGGGCAATGGTCGCGCCGTCAAACTCGGCAATCTTGAGCAGGTACTCGCGGGTCCACAGCTTGCCCTCGAGCTTGCGGAATTTTTTGACGGCCTTATCGACCTTCATGCCTTTGGGCGTCTTGCCCGCTGCGGGCTCGGCCTTCTTATCGTGCTTCTTTCCCATACCATATCCTTGATCTCGCAGGTCGCCCGTCGCACGCGGCGGCGCGGCCAGTTTGCACAGCTACTTGCCTTGTACCCAGCACGAACAAAACGGAACGCGGCGATACACCCAAACAATGTGGTATCCTGTAGCCCAATGCGTTGACGGAGAGGGTTTTGCCCGCCGCGTCGCCGGCAAGAGAGGGAAGGTCATGGGCTGCAAGCCTTCCTGCGGTGACAAGGGCCAAGCGTTCACTCCCGAGCAGCGACCTCAACGGGCGCGCGGCCAGCGGCGGCGATGTCCCCAGTAGGGAAGCCGTGAGCCTCGCGACAAGGGGCAAAGAGTGGGCGCGGCGGGCCAGACATCCGTCGGGTCAAACAAGGTGGTACCGCGGAATTCAACCGTCCTTGGGCAATGCACATGCCCGAGGACGGTTTTTTGTTACCGAACCGGGCCGCGTTTTCGCAACGCCAAGCGGCATTGGTCGCCCTGGCAAGCGAATGCGCGAGAGACGAAAGGGAAGACATGAGTCTGATTGATGATCTGGTCAAACTCGAGGAAGAGGCCAAGGAGCTCGTCGCAGGCGCCGACGACGCCGCCAAGCTCGAGGCTGCGCGCGTTGAGCTGCTCGGTCGCAAGGGTCGCATCACCGGCCTGATGCGCATGATGGGCAAGCTCGCCCCCGAGGATCGTCCCATGATGGGCAAGCGTGCCAACGAGATGCGCCAACTGATCGAGGGCATGCTCGACGAGCGCACCACCGAGATGAAGGCCGCCGCCCTCAAGCACGCTCTCGAGCACGAGGCCGTCGACATTACCCTGCCGGGTATCCGTCCGCAGATCGGTCACCAGCACCTGATCAAGCAGATCATCGAGGAGGCCGAGGACATCTTCTGCGGCATCGGCTACACCGTCGAGTCCGGTCCCATGGTCGATACTTCCTACTACAACTTCACTGCGCTCAACGCCCCCATGGATCACCCGAGCCGCTCGGCCCGCGATACCTTCTACGTGGTCGACAACAACCCTGGCAGCGTCGCACACCCCGAGGCTCACGCCCATGGCGAGTCCGACGTACTGCTGCGCACCCAGACTTCGGGCGTGCAGATCCACACTATGGAGTCGCAGAAGCCGCCCATCTACATGATCTGCCCGGGCACCGTCTACCGTCCCGACACGGCCGACGCCTGCCACCTGCCGCAGTTCAACCAGATCGAGGGCCTGGTCGTCGACGAGGGCATCACCTTTGGCGATCTTAAGGGCACGCTCGACTACTTTGTTAAGTGCATGTTTGGCGAGGACCGCAAGACGCGCTACCGCCCGCACTTCTTCCCCTTCACCGAGCCTTCCTGCGAGGTGGACGTGAGCTGCCACGTGTGCGGCGGCAAGGGCTGCAACTTCTGCAAGCACAGCGGCTGGATCGAGATCTTGGGCTGCGGCATGGTCGACCCCAACGTCCTGATCAACTGCGGCATCGACCCCGAGAAGTACACCGGCTTCGCCTTTGGCATTGGCGCCGAGCGCGTCGCGGCCCTGCGCTACGACCTGCCGGACCTCAGAACGCTCATGACAGGCGATATGCGTTTCTTGAATCAGTTCTAGGCTGCGGCTTGCCCAAGCACGGCACCTCGGCGCTCATTCGTCGCTTGCGTACCAAAGTACGCGGCGCTCCTCTTTCGGGCCGATCTGCCGCACTTGGACAACCCTCGCTTTGTAAGGAATGTTCACAAAGTTGAAGTTTCCACCTGCATCTCTTCGCAGGCTTTCAGTATGAAAGGAGAGCTAGATGCGTGTTTCTTACGACTGGCTCAAGACCATGATCGATATTCCGGAGGATCCCAAGACCCTTTCGGACGAATATATCCGTACCGGCACCGAGGTCGAGGCGATCGACACCGTGGGCGAGTCCTTCGACCACGTGGTGACCGCCAAGGTGCTCACCAAGACCCCGCACCCCGATAGCGACCATATGTATGTGTGCTCGGTCGACGTGGGCGACAAGAACCTCGACGCCGACGGCAACCCCGCTCCGCTGCAGATCGTCTGCGGCGCGCAGAACTTCGAGGCCGGCGACCACATCGTCACGGCCATGATCGGCGCTGTGCTCCCCGGCGACGTCAAGATCAAGAAGAGCAAGCTTCGCGGCGTCGTGTCCATGGGCATGAACTGCTCTGCGCGCGAGCTCGGCCTGGGCGGCGACCACTCCGGCATCATGATCCTGCCCGAGGACACGCCCTGCGGCATGCCGTTTGCCGAGTATGTGGGCTCGAGCGACACCGTGCTCGACTGCGAGATCACGCCCAACCGTCCCGACTGCCTGTCCATGATCGGCATGGCCCGCGAGACCGGCGCCATTTTCGATCGCGATTTCCACGTGGAGCTGCCCGCCATCAAGGCCGAGACTGGCCGCGCGACCGACGACGAGCTTTCGGTCGAGATTGCCGACGAGGGCCTGTGCGACCGCTATGTCGCCCGCATCGTGCGCAACGTGAAGGTCGGCCCCTCGCCCGACTGGATGGTCAAGCGCCTCAACGCCCTGGGCGTGCGTCCGCACAACAACATCGTCGACATCACCAACTACGTGATGATGCTCACCGGTCAGCCGCTGCACGCCTTTGACCTGGACACCTTTGCCGAGCGCGAGGGCAGGCGTCGCGTGGTGGTTCGCGCCGCCCAGCAGGATGAGAAGTTCACGACGCTCGACGGCGAGGAGCGCGTGCTCGACGCCGGCATGGGCCTCATCACCGACGGCGAGCGCCCCGTGGCGCTGGCCGGTGTTATGGGCGGTATGGATTCCGAGATCGAGGACGACACCGTCGATGTGATGGTCGAGAGCGCCTGCTTCAACGCCGGTCGCACCTCGCACACCAGCCGCGACCTGTCGCTGATCTCCGACGCCTCCATTCGCTTTGAGCGCCAGGTTGACGAGACCGGCTGCGTGGACGTCGCCAACGTTACCTGCGCTCTCATCGAACAGATCGCCGGCGGCGAGGTCGCTCCCGGCTATGTCGACGTGTTCCCCGCGCCCAAGACCATCGATAGCATCAAGCTGCGCTTGGCCCGCGTGCACGCCATCTGCGGCGCCGACATCGAGCCCGACTTTATCGAGCGCTCACTCACCCGCCTGGGCTGCACCGTCGAGCGCGACGGCGAGGACTTTATGGTCACCCCGCCGAGCTTCCGTCCCGACCTGCCGCGCGAGATTGACCTGATCGAGGAGGTCCTGCGCCTGTGGGGCATGGGCCGTGTGACGGCGACCATCCCGGCTGCCAAGAACCACATCGGCGGTCTGACGCGCGAGCAGAAGCTTACCCGCAAGGTCGGCGAGATCCTGCGCGCCTGTGGCCTCAACGAGACCACGACCTTTGGCTTTGCCGCCCCGGGCGACCTGGAGAAGATCGGCATGTCCACCGAGGGCCGCGGCTGCCCCGTGGTGCTCATGAACCCGCTGGTGGCCGAGCAGACCGAGATGCGCCGCTCGCTGCTGCCGGGCCTGCTGCAGTCTGTGGCCTATAACGAGGCCCACGGCACGCCCAACGTGCACCTGTACGAGGTCGGCAGCCTGTTCCACGGCCGCGAGAACGCCAGCCTGCCCAAGGAGACCAAGTCCGTGGCGGGTGTGCTCTCGGGCCAGTGGAGCGAGCAGTCTTGGAACATGAAGTACCGTAAACTGCGTTTCTTCTTTGGCAAGGGTATCGTCGAGGAGCTGCTCGCCCAGCTGCGCATTGAGAAGGTTCGCTTCCGTCCTGTCGAGGGCGAGGGCTATGCCTTCCTGCAGCCGGGTCGCGCCGCCGAGGTCCTGTCCGGCGGCACCGTGCTGGGCTGGGTCGGCGAGATTCACCCCGAGGCGCGCGAGGCCTGCGGCATCGACGAGGTTGTCGTTGCCTTTGAGCTTGACCTGGACAAGCTGATCAAGGGCGCCCGCAACCAGGAGAACTACCGCGAGTTCTCGCAGTATCCGGCTGTTGAGCACGACCTGGCTATCGTGGTCGATAACTCCGTGACCTGCGAGGATCTTGAGCGCCGCATTACCAGCGCCGGTGGCAAGCTGCTCGAGGGCGTGCGCCTGTTCGACGTCTACCGCGATCCCATCCGCATCGGAGCGGGCAAGAAGTCCATGGCCTTTGCGCTTACGTATCGCTCCGACGACCACACGCTCATCAGCGAAGAAGTCGAGAAGGCACACCAGAAGATCGTCACCAAGGTGTGCAAGGGCGTAAACGGCGAGGTCCGCGGCTAGGATTTGCGCTGGGTATAGGCCAGCGGTGGCTGCCGCCGAGTCCTACGTGACTGCTATGCTCGATATAAGGCGCTGCTGAGCCTGCATATATGACACGCGCATTACATAACGGCGTGCTGCTTTGTCGGCAGTGCGCCGTTTTGCTATGATAGCCCGCGGCGTGTTACGAATCTGACATTACGTAACACTGACAAGGTGATTTTAGCGGCGTTGCAATTCCGCGCGCCGATAACCGGGAGGCGTATATGCACATTCCAGACAACTACCTGTCCCCGCAGACCGATGCCGTCATGGCGGTGGCGATGGTGCCCGTATGGGTTCACTGCATCAAAAAGGTGCGCGCCACGCTCGATCGCGAGCATATGGCGTTCCTGGGCATCTGCGCTGCATTCTCCTTCTTGCTCATGATGTTCAACGTGCCGCTGCCCGGCGGTACCACGGGT
>DXZV01000011.1:8362-23325 GCA_019419485.1 Collinsella sp. | reverse complement strand
GGACCTTCTCCACCAACGGCGTTTCCATCCAGGGCCGCTACGGCATCCCCTGCGTCGGCTTTGGCCCGGGTGCCGAGTCTCAGGCTCACGCTCCCAACGAGGTCACCTACAAGGACGACCTGGTCACCGCTGCCGCCATGTATGTGGCTGCCCTGAACCTCTACGATCCGAGCAAGGCCGATGGCGACGCCACCGTGTTCCGCGCCGGTCTGACCAACAACAAGATCGACTAGTCCCATTCCTTGATCTTGTTGAGCCGGGGGCCGCTCGTGTCCCCGGCACCCCCTGTTGACTTGGGGCCCGCGGTCGTTATCTCCCATGCTTCCTCAACGGTGGCGGGTCCTCGTCATGGTGCTCTGCATGTTCTAGCCACACGCGCATGCCGGAGCACATCTACTCATTGCAATCGTTTCATCTTTGGAAAGGATATTTACATGGACGCCAAGTTTACCGAGCTCGTCGAGCAGCTGAACGGCCTCGATTTTAAGGGCATGTACGGCAGCGACTTCCTGCACACCTGGGACAAGACCACCGATGAGCTCAAGGCGCTCTACATCGTCGCCGACGCCCTGCGCGAGCTGCGCGAGAACAACGTTTCGTCCAAGATCTTCGACTCGGGTCTGGCCGTCTCCCTGTTCCGCGACAACTCCACCCGTACGCGCTTCTCCTTCTCCAAGGCCGCTAACCTGCTCGGCCTTGAGCTGCAGGACCTGGACGAGAAGAAGTCCCAGATCGCTCACGGCGAGACCGTCCGCGAGACCGCTACCATGATCTCCTTCATGGCCGACGTCATCGGCATCCGCGACGACATGTACATCGGCAAGGGCGACGCCTACATGGCCGAGGTCTCCGAGTCTGTCCAGCAGGCCTACGAGGACGGCGTTCTGGATCACCGTCCCACGCTCATCTCCCTGCAGTCCGACTCCGATCACCCCACGCAGTCCTCTGCCGACATGCTCTACCTCATCAACGAGTTTGGCGGCCTTGAGAACCTCAAGGGCAAGAAGGTTGCCGTCACCTGGGCCTATTCGCCTTCTTACGGCAAGCCGCTGTCCTGCCCGCAGTCGCTGATCAGCCTGCTGCCCCGTTTTGGCATGGACGTCACCCTGGCCCACCCCGAGGGCTACGACCTCATGCCCGAGGTCGTCGAGCGCGCCAAGGGCTATGCCGCCGAGTCCGGCACCACCTTTAAGCAGGTCAACACCATGGCCGAGGCCTTCGAGGGCGCCGACATCGTGATCCCCAAGAGCTGGGCTCCCTTCGCCGCCATGGAGAAGCGCACCAACCTGTACGCCGAGGGCGACGACGCCGGTATCGCTGCGCTCGAGAAGGAGCTGCTCGCCCAGAACGCCACCCATCAGGACTGGTGCTCCACGACCGAGCTCATGGAGAAGACCGCCAACGGCCAGGACACCATCTTTATGCATCCGCTGCCCGCCGACATCTCCGGTGTCTCCTGCGAGCACGGCGAGGTCAACGCCGACGTCTTCGACATGCACCGCGTGGGCATGTACAAGGAGGCCAGCTACAAGCCGTACGCCATCGCAGCCATGATGTTCCTGCAGAAGGTTGCCGATCCCGCCGCTACCCTCAAGGCCCTCGACGAGCGCAACACCGCCCGTTGGTTCCAGGCCTAAAGCTGGGTTGAGGTAAGCCATGTAAAGGGGGCGCTCTGCCAACCGGCGGGGTGCCCCTTTTTGCATCGTGGGCGTGCGGGATAAGCGCTTTCGATGTAGATGTCCCGCGACGCGAGTTATGGGTACGATGGTTTCAGGGGAGGTATCGCCATGAAACTTGGTTGCGTCATTATGGCTTCGGGCGAGGGCAAGCGATTTGGCTCTAACAAGATGCTCGCCGATATCTATGGCGAGCCGCTGATTGCCCGGACCATTGATTCGGTTCCCCGGGGCTTTGACGTTGTGGTTTCGACGCGCTGGCCCGAGGTCGCTCAGATTTGTGATGACAAGCATTGCCCGTGCGTACTGCACGATGGCGAGCTGCGCAGCGAAAGCGTCCGTGCGGGCCTTTCGTGGGGAGTCGAACGCAACTGGAAAGGTTGCCTCTTTTTGCCGGGCGACCAGCCGCTCGTGAGTTTGGATTCTTTTGAGGCTATGGTTCGTGCATTTGACGAGCGTGGCCGCAAGCATCCGGTGCGTCTTGCGTGCAACGGTGAGCCTTCGAGCCCGGTGCTCTTTCCGGCGGAACTGTTCGATGCACTTATGTGTCTTGAGGGTAAGGACGGCGGCGGTTCGATCCTCAAGGACCGTACCGACGTGGTGCTGGTCGAGGCGCGTGCCTACGAGCTGTGGGACGTCGATACCGTCAAGGGACAGCGACGCATAACGGAGCATATCGCCGCCTGCTCGTATTTTGATCGCGTGGCCAACTGCATCAATCAATAAGGAGCAATTATGATCATCATCAAAAACGGCGCACTCGTGACGCCCCAGGGGCTTCGCCGCGCCGATCTTGCCATGGAGGGCGACAAGATTGTGCGGATTGCCGCGGCAATCGAGCCGGGCGAGGGCGATACCGTCGAGGATGCTGCGGGCTGCTGGGTGTTCCCGGGCTTTATCGACGGCCACACGCACATGCAGTGCTGGACCGGCATGGATTGGACAGCCGATAGCTTTGAGACCGGCACGCGCGCGGCTGCCTGCGGCGGCACGACGACCATTGTGGACTACGCGACGGCCGATCGCGGCGTGACCATGTCCGATGCCTTGGTCGAGTGGCATCATCGCGCCGACGGCACCTGCACCGCCAACTATGCCTTCCATATGGCGCTTGCCGAGTGGAATGAGCGCAACCGCGCCGATCTTTCGGCCATGCGCGAGGCGGGCGTGTCGTCGTTTAAGACCTACTTTGCCTACGACCATCTGCGCCTGGACGATGCCGAGACGCTCGAGGTGCTGGAGGAGCTCAAGCGCGTGGGCGGTATCCTGTGCGTGCATTGCGAGAACGGCACGTTGGTCAACGCGCTGCAGAAGCGCGTGTTTGAGCAGGGTATCCACGGGCCCGAGGGCCATGCGCTCAGCCGTCCGGACGTGTGTGAGGCCGAGGCCGTGAGCCGCCTGCTGTATCTGGCGCACTTGGCCGGGGACGCTCCGGTCAACGTGGTGCACCTTTCGACCAAGCTGGGGCTCGAGGCCATTCGCGCTGCCAAAGCGCGCGGGCAGAAGAACATCTATGTCGAGACATGCCCTCAGTATCTGATGCTCGACGACACCTGCTATCTGGAGCAGGGCGAGGACGGCTTTGCGGGCGCCAAGTACGTGATGAGCCCGCCGCTGCGCCATGCCGGTGACCGTGCCGCGCTGCGCGAGGCGCTTGTGGCTGGCGAGATCGATACTATTGCGACCGATCATTGCAGCTTTAACCTGCACGGGCAAAAGGACCGAGGACGCGATGATTTCCGCGCGATTCCCAACGGCGGGCCCGGCGTGGAGCATCGTCCCGTTGCGATTGCCACGAGCTTTGAGGGACAGCTGGGTCCCGAGGATCTGTGCCGCTTGATGAGCGAGAATCCGGCGCGCGTGTTTGGCATGTATCCGCGCAAGGGCTGTCTTGCCGAGGGCGCCGATGCCGACGTGTGCGTGTGGGATCCGTGCGCGCGTTGGACGATCAGCGCCGCGACGCAGCATCAGGCCGTGGACTACACGCCGCTCGAGGGCTTTGAGGCACATGGCCGCGCCAAGGCCGTGTTTGTGAACGGCGTGCTGGCGGCACGCGACGGCGAGCCCACCGGAGCCCAACCCGGCCGCTACGTGCCCCGCTAACAGGAAGACCGCCGGGGTAGCTAATTTGGGAGATGATTTTTTGGGACGGGGTAGCAAAAAGAGCCCCGTCCCAAATTAGCTACCCCTGGAGGCTGGTGGCGATGAGGGGGCGGTTGAGGGCTGCCTCGAAGCGATCTGCCATTGTTGGGTCGGCAAGCGTGTCGGCTTGGTTGAGCATGACGCGTGCGGTGCTGAGTCCCAGCGCCTGCATCTCGGCATTGAGCACCTGGGCGACGCGCTCGGGCGTGGCGATGTCGGTAGGCTCGCAGCCGCAGCGCTCGCAGAAGAGCTCGGGGCGGTGGACAACCTCGGCGACGGGCTTGCCCAGCCCCGAGGCGCCGACGACCCAGACAACGTTTGCCGTGGCGGCGGGAATTACCGGCTCCCAGGCGGCATGCGCCTTGAGCGGGAGTCGCTTGCTGCCATCTGCCTCGGCCAACACATAGTCAAAGCGCTGCGCCAGCTCGTTGGGCGGCTCGGCGGGGGCGGAGAGCTTGCCTGTCTCCGGGTCCAAAACACCCGCCTGGCAGATGCTTCCGCGGCTCATGCCAGCGCATACCTTGCAGGTGCAGCCGGGGGCATGCGCGGCACCCGGCTTCCAAGGCGCGGCATCCAGGCGACGGTTTGACCCGTCCCACGGCACGCCGGCGACGGGAAACATGTGCGTGGTGGTGCAGAGGAGCACGCGGCCGCCAGCGCGCATGAGCTCGAGACCCAGCGTCTTTAGCAAGGTCGACTTGCCACCGCTGCCGATAATTGCGGTAATGCCCGGCTCGATCTTGAGCGCGGAGGCAAGGTTTCCGCTCGTCGTTTCCATCTGTTCACCGCCGTATAATACTGTGATAATAAATAATCATCAGAGTAGCGGCCGAACCGCTTTTGCTCTGCTCAAACCGTAGCACAGGGAGGTGCCCCGGGAATGCTCGTTTATGTTCGCGGCGCCGGTGATATCGCCACGGGCGTCGCCGCTCGCTTGGTGCGCGCCGGCGTTTCGGTCGTTATGGCCGATATCGCGGTTCCCACGTGCATCCGCCGCACAATCTGTTTTTGCGAGGCCATTCGCCTGGGCGAGGTCGAGGTCGAAGGCATTCGCGCTCGCTTGGCACGGACGCCGGCTGAGGCGCTTGAGATTACCGAGGCTGGAGACGTCGCCGTTGTGGTGGACCCTCAGGCCAAGATGCTCGATGAGCTTAAACCCGCGGCTGTGGTCGACGCGATTTTGGCTAAGCGCAACTTGGGCACCACGCGCGACATGGCACCTGCCGTCATCGCTGTGGGGCCGGGCTTTACCGCGCCGGTTGACTGCGACGCCGTGGTCGAGACCATGCGCGGACATTTTCTCGGCCGTGTCATTACCCAAGGTTCGCCCCAGCCCAACACGGGCGTGCCGGGCATTATCGCCGGCTATGGCAAGGAACGTGTTATCCACAGCCCCGCCGCCGGCGTGTTTAGGTCCGACCGCACCATCGGCGACATCGTGAGTGCCGGCGATGTGATCGGGTATGCGGGTGATACTCCCATGGTCACGCAGATTGACGGCTGCTTGCGCGGCCTTTTGGCCGACGGTGTTCAGGTGACCGAGGGCTTTAAATGTGCCGACGTCGACCCGCGCGGCGATGCCAGCTATATCAACTATATTTCGGACAAAGCGACGTCGGTCGGCGGCGGCGTGCTCGAGGCACTCGCTATGCTCACCGATGTCTTTAGAGGATAGAAGGCGGCAATGGAAAAGCTCGATGTTGTGAATGCGGCGCTTGCCGCCCTGCGTGCTGGCGAGACGTGCGAGCTGGTGGTAGTGGCCGGTACGGCGGGGTCGTCCCCGCGCGGTGTGGGCGCATGGATGACTGTCTTTGCCGATGGCAGCCAAGCGGGCACTATCGGCGGCGGCAAGATTGAGCTCTTTGCGCTGGACGAGGCGCGCGAGCTGCTGGCCGGGGGTAAATCGCGTCTGGTCCGCTACACCATGGGCGGCGAGAACTCCGATACCGGCATGATTTGCGGCGGAGCCATCTGCCTGTGCTACCTGCATCTGGATGCGACCCAGGCACCGTTGTTCCAGTCGGTTGCCGACGTCTTGGCCTATCGGCGCATCGGCGACTTCGCCATCGACTTTGAACCGTTTATCGCAAGTGCGCATGAAGGCGACGTTGCCGAATACCATGGCGAGGAGTCGCGCCGCACCATAATGGGCTGCCCCGAGCTTTCGCTGGTGGAGGAGGGGAGTAAGGTCACCTACACCAACGCGGCCTCCGAGATTCCCGCGGCGCACATCGAGACGCTCTGCCCCGAGGGCCTGACCTATATCTTTGGCTGCGGCCACGTGGGTGCTGCGACGGCGCGGGTGCTCACGGCGGCGGGCTTTGCCGTCGTGGCTTGCGACGACCGCCCCGGCACACTGACCCCCGAATGGGTGCCCGGTGTCTACGACCGTCGTCTGGTCGACTACAAGAACCTGAGCAAGCAGTGCCCCATCGGCCCGCGTGACCTAGTGGTCGTCGCCACGGCGGGTCACAAGTCCGATATCGACGTGGTGATTCAGGCCATGCACGCCAAGCCCGCCTATCTGGGCTGTCTGGGTTCGCGCCGCAAGACGGCCTTTGTGCGCGCCCGCCTGGAGCAGGAGGGCTTTACGCAGGACCAGATCGACGAGCTGCACCTGCCGATCGGTGTCGCCATCGAGGCCGAGGACCCCGAGGAGATCGCCATCTCCATCGCTGCCGAGATGATCCACCTGCGCCGCACCAAGCTCGTCCCCCGCAAGCGCTAATCGCATCCCCATATATGAGTTGCGGTGAAATACGGACTGTTAAAGCCTGTTAAGCCGTCAAACGGTCCCTATTTCACCGCAACTGCCATTTTCCTCCGTCCCCTAGGGATCAATATGTGCGGGGGAGTTGTGGAGTTGTGCAGGCAGACGAGGTTTTTCTGGAAATACGCTCCCGATGCGCGTATAGTACCGATTGTTTTGTCGGCTCCTGCTGCGTCGAGTCCAAACCGCGAAATGCCATGAGCGGCGCGGATGCAGCCAGGAGGCACGAGGACAACCCATCGTGGCCACGCCCCGTGCTTAAAACCCCAAGAAGGAGTGAACAATGGCAGAAGAGAAGTATGTGCCGCGTCTGAAGACCAAGTACAACAACGAGGTTAAGCAGCAGCTTCAGGACAAGTTCCAGTACGAGAACGTCATGATGATCCCCAAGTTTGAGAAGATCGTCGTAAACATGGGTGTCGGCGAGGCCGCTACCGATTCCAAGGCCATCGACGGTGCCGTGCGCGACCTGCGCGCCATCACCGGCCAGCAGCCGATGATCACCCGTGCCCGCAAGTCCATCGCTACCTTCCGCCTGCGCGCTGGTATGCCGATCGGCTGCAAGGTTACCCTGCGTGGCGACCGTATGTGGGAGTTCTTCGATCGTCTGACCTCCGTCGCGATCCCCCGTATCCGCGACTTCCGCGGCATCTCCGCCAAGAGCTTCGACGGCCGTGGTAACTTCTCCATGGGCGTCACCGAACAGCTCATCTTCCCCGAGATCGACTTCGACTCCGTCGATCACCAGCGTGGTATGGACATCACTTTCGTGACCACCGCCAACACCGATGAGGAGGCCAAGGCCCTTCTGGACGCCTTCGGTTTCCCGTTCAAGAAATAGGTTCACCTGCCCTATGAGCGCCGTTCCCAGAAGGGGGCGGCGCTTGGGGCGAACAATACTCTATGTGAGGAGGATATAAGTGGCTAAGACATCGATGATCGTCAAGTGCAATCGCAAGCAGAAGTTCTCTACTCGTGAGTACACGCGCTGCCAGCGCTGCGGCCGTCCGCACTCTGTGTACCGCAAGTTCGGCCTGTGCCGTGTCTGCTTCCGCGAGCTTGCACTCAAGGGCGAGCTTCCCGGCGTTAAGAAGGCCAGCTGGTAAGTCACTACCAGCGTTTCAAGCATCAGTTTGGAACAGGGAAAACGCGCTAAAAAGGCTTTGCCGTTAAGGGCGGCGAAGAACCAAGAGCACGTGTTCATCAAGAACGAAGGAGAATCTGTATGAACCTTACAGACCCGATCGCAGATATGCTTACGCGCATCCGTAACGCTAACTCTGTGAACAAGGCCACGGTCTCCATGCCGAGCAGCAAGAAGCTCGTCGAGATCGCTCGTGTTCTGCACGAGGAGGGCTACATCGAGGGCTACGATGTCGAGGACACCGTTCCCCAGAAGACTCTGCACATCACGCTTAAGTATGGTCCCAAGAAGGCTAAGGTCATCAACGGCATCCGCCGCATTTCCAAGCCGGGCCTGCGTAAGTACACCGGCGTTGCCGACATGCCCCGCGTCCGCGGTGGCCTTGGTACCGCCATTATTTCCACCAGCCATGGCGTCATGACCGACCGCGATGCTCGCAAGCACAACGTCGGCGGCGAGATCATCGCTTACGTCTGGTAATTCGCTCGGTAGGTAGAAGGAAAGGAGATCACCGTGTCTCGTATCGGTAATAAGCCTGTCCAGATTCCCGCCGGAGTCGAAGTGACAGTCAACGGCAACAACGTTGTCGTCAAGGGCCCCAAGGGCCAGCTCGAGCTCGATGTCTTTGAGAAGCTCGCTATCAACGTCGAGGACAACGTCCTCACCGTTTCCCGTCCCGACGACGAGCGTGAGACTCGTGCCCGCCACGGCCTCACCCGCGCCCTCATCCACAACATGGTTGTTGGCGTTTCCGAGGGCTTCGAGAAGAAGCTCGAGCTCGCCGGCGTCGGTTACCGCGTGCAGCAGAAGGGCAAGAACCTCGAGTTCTCCCTGGGCTTCTCGCACCCCGTGATCGTCGAGGCTCCCGAGGGCATCACCTTCGAGGTTCCCGACAACACCCACGTGAACGTCAAGGGTATCAACAAGCAGCAGGTCGGTCAGATCGCCGCTGAGATCCGCGGTCATCGTCCTCCCGAGCCTTACAAGGGCAAGGGTATCCACTACGTTGGCGAGCACATCCGCCGCAAGCTGGGTAAGGCCGCCAAGTAGTCGTAACCGACTTACTCGCATAAGACCAGCACCCCGTTAGGTGCTGGCAAGATCAACCTTTTTAGGAGTTTACGTATGAACAAGCATAAGGCGAAGCTGGAAGGCCTCAAGCGTCGTCAGCGTCGTGTTCGCGGCAAGGTCTCGGGTACCGCCGAGCGTCCGCGTCTTCGCGTGACCCGTACTAACGCCAACATCTATGCCCAGATCATCGACGACAGCAAGGGCTCCAGCCTGACGCTCGTCTCTGCCTCGACCCTCGAGGCCGAGTTCAAGGGCACCCACACCTCGAACAAGGAGGCTGCGGAGAAGGTCGGTCAGCTCGTTGGCAAGCGTGCCATCGAGGCCGGCATCACCAAGGTCGCCTTCGATCGTGGTGGCCGTATCTACCATGGCCGCGTCAAGGCCCTCGCCGACGGTGCTCGTGCCGCCGGTCTCGAGTTCTAGGAGGTATGTAGCACATGGCTCGTAATCAGAAGCAGCAGCGCGAGGCCTCCGAGTTCGAGGAGCGCGTCGTTTACATCAACCGCGTGTCGAAGACCGTCAAGGGTGGTCGTCGCATGAGCCTCGTCGCTCTCGTCGTCGTTGGCGACGGCAAGGGCAACGTCGGCGTTGGCATGGGCAAGTCCGCTGAGGTGCCCATGGCCATCTCCAAGGCGTCTCTCGATGCCAAGAAGAACATGTTCCACGTGCCGGTGACCGAGCAAGGCACCATTCCGCACGAGGTTCTCGGCCACTTTGGTGCCGGCCGCATCATCATCAAGCCCGCTGTCGAGGGTACCGGCGTTATCGCCGGCGGCGCTGTGCGTCCCCTCTTCGAGCTTGCTGGCATCAAGAACGTCCTGTCCAAGTCCCTCGGTACCGACAACGGCCTTAACATCATCAAGGCTGCCGTCGAGGGCCTCAAGGAGCTCTCCAGCCCTGAGGACGTCGCGGCTCGCCGTGGCCTGACGGTCTCCGAGATGTTCGTCGGTAAGGAGAACTAAGCATGGCTGACACCATCAAGATCAAGCAGGTCCGCAGCACCAACGGTTGCAAGCAGGATCAGGTCCGTACTGTCCGTGCCCTCGGTCTCCACAGGATCCGCGAGGTTCGCGAGATTGCTGACAACGAGTCCGTCCGCGGCATGATCTTCAAGGTCAAGCACCTTGTCGAGATTGTAGAGGAGTAGCAAATGCAGCTTCACGATCTTACTCCCGCGCCCGGTTCCACCAAGAACCGCAAGCGCGTCGGCCGTGGCAATTCTTCGGGTCACGGCACCACTTCTGGCCGCGGTCAGAAGGGCCAGGGTTCCCGCTCTGGCGGCACCAAGGGTGCCGGCTTCGAGGGTGGCCAGACTCCGCTGGCTATGCGTCTGCCCAAGCTTCCGGGCTTCCGCAACCCCCGTCGTATCGAGTACACCGCCGTTAACGTTGAGCGTCTCGAGCGCAAGTTCGAGGACGGCGCTGTGATCGACGGCGCCGCTCTTAAGGCCGCTCGCATCACCAAGAGCGAGTTCGAGCCCGTCAAGGTGCTCGGCAATGGTGAGCTCACCAAGAAGTTCACGGTCAAGGTCGACAAGGTCAGCGCTTCTGCGCAGGCCAAGATCGAGGCCGCCGGCGGAAAGGTCGAGCTGCCGTGCTAAATGGTCTTAAGAATGCTTTCCGCATCAAAGAATTGCGCGAAAAGATTCTTTTTACCATAGCTATGCTCGTCGTGTACCGCATTGGTGCGCACGTTCCTGTGCCCGGCATTCCCTTCCAGGGGATGCTGGGCCTTTTCTCGACCGATAACAATTCGGTCGCCGCAGGTGCTATGGCCCTCCTGAATCTTTTCTCTGGTGGCGCGTTGAGCTACGTTTCGGTGTTTTCGCTGGGCATCATGCCTTACATCACCAGCTCGATCATCCTCCAGATGCTCCAGGCCGTTGTGCCTTCCCTGCATGAGCTTGCCCGCGAGGGCGAGGTTGGTCAGACCAAGATTACGCAGTATTCGCGTTACCTCACCCTGGCTCTGGCAATCCTCAACTCCGTGGGTTACCTCTTCCTCTTTAAGAGTTTCGGCATCAGCTTTACTGGCGCCGGCGCTCCCGAGATCATCTTCGACCTCATGATCGTCGGCACGCTCACTGCGGGCGCCATGCTGATCATGTGGATTGGTGAGCTCATCACCCAGCGCGGTATCGGCAATGGCATGTCGCTGATCATCTTTGCGAACATCATGGCCGGCCTGCCGCAGGCGATCTTCTCCAGCACCGAGGGCAATGCCGGTGGCATCATCACCATGGTGATCATCTGCGCCATCATCTTGCTGGTTATCCCGCTGATTGTTTTCCTTGAGCGCGGCCAGCGCCGCATTCCGGTCTCCTACGCTAAGCGCGTCGTGGGCCGTCGCATGATGGGTGGCCAGACCACCTACCTGCCCATCAAGGTCAACACCGCGGGCGTCGTGCCGATCATCTTCGCTTCGGCGCTGCTGTACTTCCCGGCCCAGATTGCCGTGTTCTTCCCCGGCATCGGCTGGATTCAGGCAGTTGCCTCTGCGCTTTCGACCGGTTGGCTCAACTGGGTGCTTAACGTTGTCCTCATCGTGTTCTTCGCGTACTTCTACACCTCCATGGTGTTCAACCCCGATGACACGGCCGACAACCTTAAGAAGCAGGGCGGCTTTATTCCGGGCGTCCGTCCGGGTAGGGCTACCGCGGCCTACATCAAGAACGCGCTCAACAAGATCACGCTTCCCAGCGCTGTCTTTTTGGCGCTCATCGCCATCGTGCCTTCGATCATCTTCTCCTTCACGGGTAACCATCTGATCCAGGCATTTGGCGGCACGTCCATCCTCATCATGGTCGGCGTCGTGCTCGACACGGTCGATAAGCTCGAAGGCCAGATCAAGATGTATGATTACGATGGATTCTTTAAATAGGCTAGAGGAGGATTGCTCATGAACCTCGTATTGCTCGGAGCTCCGGGTGCCGGTAAGGGCACCGTCGCACAGGAGCTCGTCGCCGAGTTTGGCGTCGCCCATATTTCCACGGGCGACCTGCTGCGTGCTGCCGTTAAGGGTGGCACCGAGCTTGGTATTCAGGCTAAGAAGTACATGGACGCTGGCGAGCTCGTTCCCGACCAGCTCGTGATCGACCTTGTCAAGGAGCGCCTTGCCGCCGATGACGCCCAGCAGGGCTTCATTCTCGACGGCTTCCCGCGCAACACCGCCCAGGCCGTGACGCTCGATTCCGAGCTCTCCGCCATGGGTCGCGAGATCGACTGCGCCCTTCTGGTCGATGTGGCTCCCGAGGTCATCATCGATCGTCTGTCTTCGCGTCGCACCTGCCGCGCCTGCGGTTACACCGGCACTGCTGCCGATGCTATCTGCCCCAAGTGCGCAGGCGAGATGTATCAGCGCGACGACGACAAGCCCGAGACCATCAAGAACCGTCTCGACGTCTACGAGAAGTCCACGAGCCCGCTCGTCGACTACTATCGTGGCCAGGGTCTGCTCAAGTCGGTCAACGGTGACCAGGCTCGCGAGACCGTGTACGGGGATGTCAAAGAGGCTCTCGGTCTATGATCAAGATTAAGTCTGCAACGCAAATCGAGCAGATGAAGAAGGCAGGAGCGCTATCTAAGATGGCGCTCCGCCACGTTGGAGCCATGGTGCGCCCCGGCGTTTCGACTTTTGAGCTCGATCAGCTCGCGGAGCAGATTATCCGCATGCATGGCGGCACCCCGGCCTTTAAGGGTTACGGCGGGTTCCCGGGGACCATCTGCGCATCGATCAACGATGCCGTGGTCCACGGTATTCCCAACCCCGACATGATCCTGCGCGATGGCGATATCATCTCCATCGATACGGGAGCCGTTGTCGACGGTTGGGTCGGCGATAATGCTTGGACGTTTTTCGTCGGCACCCCCACGCCCGAAGCCAAGGCTTTGTGCGAGGTCACGCGTGATTGCCTTAAGGCTGCCATCGAGCAGGCTGTTCCCGGTAACCATATCGGGGACGTCGGTTATGCCGTTCAGTCCCTCGCCGAGTCTCACGGTTACGGCGTGCTTCGTGATTATGTGGGCCATGGCATTGGCCGCGTGATGCACGAGGACCCCAACGTTCCTAACTATGGAAAGAAGGGGAGGGGCGTTCGCCTCCAGGCTGGCATGGTCATTGCCATCGAGCCGATGGTTACGATGGGTTCCAACCATGTGAGCACGGGCTCCGACGGTTGGATCGTCACGACCAACGACCACCTGCCCGCCGGGCACTACGAGAACACCGTCGCCATTACCAATGACGGTCCGGTGATTCTGACCACGGATGCCCAAGGTGCTTGGTGTTCGCTCCAAGGCGGAGAAATGTAAAAGTCGCCGCCCCCTGATGCCCAACCTCGCCTTTCAATTTCGAAGGCATGACCCCAAGGTCTATGCCTTCTCATTTCAAGGCGATCTTGGGCATCAGGGAACGGCTTTGTTTTACATTTCAAATGTAACAAGTTCCACTTAGTTGTGGAGCCATTACGAAGTTATTACGATGCGTATATACGTGTTGTAGAATACTCAATCGCTGTCGTTTTCTAGAGAAAGATGATTGCTTGTGAAGAAGGAAGACGCAATTGAGCTCGAGGGTACGGTAAAGGAACCGCTGCCCAATGCCATGTTTAAGGTCGAGCTCGAGAACGGTCATTCGGTTCTGTGCAACATTTCTGGCAAGATCCGAATGAATTACATCCGTATTCTCCCCGGTGACAGGGTTGTCGTGGAGCTTTCCCCGTACGACCTGACCCGCGGCCGCATCACCTATCGCTACAAATAGCGGCACGCATACACGCACTCCATTTCCGACTGCAGGCTTAGCTCAACCTACGGTCGGATTGTGTGTGAAGACCAGCCATAGTTTTAAACGCCTGCGGCTGGGCGAGTAGATAGTAGGGAAGTAGTTTGAGCGCTACCGAAAGGAAGAACGATGAAGGTACGTCCTTCGGTCAAGAAGATGTGCGATAAGTGCAAAATCATTAGGCGCCATGGCAAGGTCCTCGTCATTTGCGAGAACCCCCGTCATAAGCAGCGTCAGGGTTAAGAGAGGAGACTACGTTGGCCCGTATTAATGGTGTCGACCTCCCGCGTGAGAAGCGCGTTGAGATCGGTCTGACCTACATTTACGGCATCGGCCGCACCACTGCGACGAAGATTTGCGTCGAGTGCAACGTTAACGTGGATACGCGCGTTAAGGACCTCACCGAGGATGAGGTTAACGCCATCCGCGATTATATCGATAAGAACCAGATCATGGTTGAGGGCGACCTCCGCCGTGAGCGCAACCAGAACGTCAAGCGCCTTATGGACATCGGCTGCAACCGCGGCCTTCGTCACCGCAAGGGCCTCCCGGTCCGCGGTCAGCGCACCCACACTAACGCTCGTACCCGCAAGGGCCCGAAGCGTCAGATCGGTGCTAAGAAGAAGAAATAAGGAGCGCTAGATAGATGGCTACTGCTAAGAAGAACGTTCGCGCTGCCCGTCTGAAGCGCGCGGACCGTAAGAACATTTCCGTGGGCCAGGCTCACATTCGTTCTACGTTCAACAACACGATCGTTTCGATCACCGATCCCCAGGGCAACGTCATTTCCTGGAAGTCGGCTGGCCAGGTGGGCTTCAAGGGCTCCCGTAAGTCCACGCCGTTCGCTGCCCAGATGGCTGCCGAGGCTGCTGCCAAGCAGGCCATGGAGCACGGTATGAAGAAGGTTTCCGTCTTCGTCAAGGGCCCCGGCTCCGGTCGTGAGACCGCCATCCGCTCCCTCCAGGCTGCTGGCCTCGAGGTCTCGAGCATCCAGGACAAGACCCCCATTCCGCACAACGGCTGCCGCCCCAAGAAGCGTCGCCGCGTGTAACTGAAAGGATCGTATCAATATGGCAATCGACAGGACTCCTGTTCTTAAGCGCTGCCGTCAGCTCGGGATCGATCCCGCTGAGCTCGGTTACAGCAGCAAGAAGGAATCTATCCGTCAGCCCAAGCGCCGTCGCAAGGAATCTGAGTACGGCATGCAGCTGCGCGAGAAGCAGAAGGTCAAGTTCATCTATGGCGTTCTGGAGAAGCAGTTCCACGGCTACTTCAACAAGGCCCGCAAGATGAACGGCGTCACCGGTGAGAACCTCATGATCATCCTTGAGTCTCGCCTCGACAACGTCGTCTTCCGTCTTGGCTTCGCCCGCACCCG